>NZ_JBAMDA010000003.1 GCF_036964665.1 Nitrobacter sp. NHB1 | reverse complement strand
CTGGCTGGATTGCGCTGTCGAGGGCTTTCGCCTGCCGTCAATCCGATCCAATGCTTCTCAAGACCTTTGTCAGTCCAGCCGAGCTTGATTGATCAGCCCGAGCCAAGCAAGGGAACATGGTCAAATCGATCTAGTCGTCATGTTTTTGAGCTCGGAAAAGAAATCAGTTCGAGAAAGGCGAGCCTCGATGCCTTCGCATTGCAGTAGAGAATATGGAATGTTTAGCAAGTAACCATATGAAATATCGTTCAGATTAAAATTCGCATAAGCTATCTTATGGAATATTTACAGGCGATGGTTCACTTGACTTCGAATGCCAGCGCTGGAAGTCAGGACCGATCCGGCCTCTCACCACGCGTTCTCCCACGGTGCTGACGATGATCTTGATGCTCTGATCGTAGAGCCGTTGCGAATTTCATTTTGCCTTCTTGTATGGCGAGTACTCGTCTGTCTGGAAAAGGTTGCAGAGACTACGAATAGTACCGTCGTAACCACGCGGCGCGAATGCACCACCACCCGATTCTCATGCGAGCATTTCGGCCCATAGGATTCTGCATCGAGCGGCGCGTTGTAGGTTGCCATCTGGTGTATCTGGATAGTGCAGTCGGACGTTGCTCGGGCGGTAGCCGCGCTTTGCTAGGTCGGAACGGGCTTCCTAGTACCAACGGAAAGAGCCGTCCTTGTTGCGCTTTCGCTTGAGCCCGGGTTCGTCGGAAGCCTTGAATTGGCAGACCCTCGACGGGCGCACCGAGCGCCGTCGCTCGGACCCGCGCATCTGATTTGATTAAGGAATCAACCCCACTCGGGGTGCTTTCGCGCATCCGCCGCCACCATCGCTAGCCCGACAATGGCCAGTGCCGTGAGAAGTGCAATGGGCCTTGCCGTTCACTGGTCGTCAGTTCAGAAAATCGCGCGCTCGCAGTCACCGCTCGTCATCAAACGTTTAGGATTACGGTACCGCAACAATTCAGGTTCGCCTTTGCGCGATAGCAAAGACAAGAAGATTTATGGGATGCAGGGTCCGTCCAGAGAACCGACAGCCTGCTCGAAAAGAGGCGATGTCTCGACTCAGCAGATGATTACCCTCAAGCCAGAGCAGCATGAACACGCCCCGGAAGGATATCCATAACTCCAATGTGCCGAAGCTCTGTCAGAGCTGTGATGTACGGCACAAGGGTATGTGCGGCGCGCTCAACGCCAAGGAATTAGTGGATTTCGCCCAATTCACGCGTGTGGTGAAGATATCCGCCGGCGACGTTCTCTTGCAGGAGCAGGGGCCAATCGTATCCTATGCCAATGTCATGCGCGGCGTGCTCAAGCTGACCAAGACTCTGACCGATGGTCGCCAACAAATCGTCGGACTTCAATTCGCGCCCGATTTCGTCGGACGACTTCATCAGGACGAGAGCCATGTCCGGGTCGAAGCCTCTTCGGATGTTGAGATCTGCAGTATACCCAGGAACGCGCTGCGGAAGATGCTCGAAGAAAATCCGGCTCTCGAAGCAAAACTGCTGCACCAAGCCCTTCGCGAGGTCGATCAGGGTCGCGAGTGGATGCTGGCGCTTGGACGAAAGACGGCACACGAAAAGGTAGCCAGCTTTCTTATGATGATGGTTCGGCAGATCGATCCGTTTGCAGGAGGCAACGCCGTCACGGCTTTCGATCTTCCGCTTACGCGCGCCGAAATTGGCGACTTTCTCGGCTTGACGATTGGAACAGTTTCGCGCGAGTTCACGCGGTTGCGGCGAGCCGGAGTGATTCAGATTTCATCGCACCGCCACATCGACATTCTGGATCTCGAAGCGCTTCGCCAATCCGTCGGCTAAACGGAAAGGTTCTCGCGCGGGGCCCCTGTTTGGCGCGCCATAACCACGCTTGGCTTAGTGATGAAACATGGGTCGAAGTGACGGCCGGTGAAACGACAAAAAGGCCCGACGCAGTGAAGCGCCGGGCTAGTCATTTGGGGGAAACAGGCCCGGAGAAACGGGGCCTGAAACATCCGGGACCAACCTAGCATCGACCCCCGATATTTGATTTGCGCTAGAATCAATGCGCGCGGTTATTCCATCACGCACATGGCGCGCTCCTTTCCATTTTTAGGAAGGCGGGAGCGCTGCTTTCAGCATTGATAATTGCCACGAGCCACGCGCTGATGGAAAAAATTCTACGCCTCTTTCAAAGAGCGTACGCATCATTTGATCTGAAACAGAATTGTTCTTTACGTCGCCTTAAACGGTCACGTCCAGGACCTTCCAAAGTGACTATGTCATGACGTGTTCCCTGGATCTCCTGCCATTGGTAGGTTGGGCCCATCCATTGGAGATGAACCATGCGGCGAAGCCGTTTCACTGAAGCGCAGATCACCGCGGTGCTGGCCGAACACGAGGCTGGCCTCAAGACAAAGGAGCTTTGTCGGAAGCACGGATCAGCGATGCGACGTTTTATAAATGGAAGACCAGATTTGGTGGCGCGCCGAGTTACTCGCCGAGAACGCGCCGCCGATCCTCGAATTCCGCTTTGTCGATCTCGCCGCGCGCAAAGCGCTCCTTGAGAATATCAAGTGGCGTCGGGGTGGAGGACAATTGGTGTGGCGGATATGTCCCTGGCCATGCGCCGCCCAGCCAGCGCGCGAGGACAACCGCTAGGGCAACTAGGACTGCGAGAAAAAGGATCATGAACAACGGACCAAAGATCATGGCGTACCCTCCGCCCCACCCCATCATGTGCCTCCACCCGTAGTAGCCTTCGGCATCTGACGGCGCCTGCGCCCATACTGCCCCGGGTAGAAGGGAGAAAGCGGCGACCGCTTGGACCAAGACGTTCTGCATCGGCTTGCTCCATCGTTGAAGGAACCTAATTCTACTTCGCCGGCCGATTCTCTTTTTGCGCGAGGTCAACTGGATTCCAGTTGGTTCGCGAGTTCAAGGACGTGTGATGGATCACGACGAGTGTCGGCAGCGTCGACTACGTCATCCCGTCAATCATCGGCACAGCGATGCGCTGCATGATCTCCGACCGGGTACCGGTACTCCACGGGATAGGCAGCAGGCCCGTTACGATGGCGACCACCGTCATCATCTTGGGACGGACGCGTTCGACGCCCCTCCGACGAGCCCCGGGAAAGATCGTCGGGAGCCGCCAGCATTGACTCCTTGGCGTCAGCTTGCCGACCTATGCTCAGGCCAAAGGATTTTGGAGTGCGGCCGGCGGCGTGATTGGCGCTGCGCAGACGTGCCGGTTAGGCGGCGAGCTTGACTGATAGCTTGGGCGGATCCGCTGCAGCCCGTCTGGCCGCCACCGCCATCCAGTCGCGAAGGAGACCCTTATCTTCTTTCGAAAACGATGCTCTGCGCTTAATGTCATCGAGTGTTTCCCCGGGATGGCACCGCTCGAAGTCTTCGCTAATCAGCGATTCGAGATAGGCTCGGGCTGCTTCGTTTGTTGGGCGCACATGGCGATGGGAATTGCTCAACATGTCATTTTCTCCATTCTCGGGTTCTCGTTGGGTCCGCTGCGCTCGAGCGTCAGGGGATTCATGCGGAGCACGAAAGGCCGTGAAGATCCGGCACGCGAGCTCGGCCGTTTCGGGAAACTCCGAGTCCCTGGCAAACATTCCTGAAGGATAGGGCCTTGAGCAGGCTGCACCTCTGCTCGGACTTCTAGTCGAAGCGAAATGGTCATAGCTTGACCTCTCACTAAAAAGATATATTATCAATACATCTTTTTAGTGCCTCGACAAGGAAAATGCGATGATCGAGAGCCGCCAAGAATCGCCAAGGCCCTCCGAGAGAGTCATCGAAATCAGCGACAACACGTTCCTGGTTGACGCCGCACTCATCGGCAAGCTTCTGCGCATATCACCGACACGTGTGCCGGCCCTAATGCGCGAAGGGCATATCACCAGCGCTTGCGAGCGCGGAATGAATGAGCACGCGGGTGAATTCCGCCTTAGTTTCTTCTACCGACACTGCCGTGCACGGCTGAGCACTGACCTGACGGGTCGCATCCTTCGAAGAACGGCGATTGATTTCGGCGACCGGCCTATTCCGGGCACTGTGCGTCGTGCCGGCGCCTGACGAGACGTTTGCTTCCGAAACGGGAGATTTGCAGACTGACTTCCGTTTCCGTTCCAAAGCATAGTTCTGCCGAGCAGTGATTTTGATGTCACGAAAATGCCGGGGCATTGGCTGCTTGCCCGTCTTAGCAAGCGCGTGCGGCATCCCGGCGGTCTCGAGCTGACTCGTGTGTTTCGGCGCGGGGTCTCGACCATGATCTGCAGGGGGGGGCCATCATGCCAACTCAACGAAATCAATAGGCTGAAGGGGCTCCCATGATGCCGATGGGGGTCATTTTTCGATCAGCATTCACATTCTGTGGGTCAACAAAGACATTCTTGATCACACCGCGACCGCACGCGACAACAGCTTTGACGTCATCCAGCCGACAAAAAAATCGGTCTCGCAGACACTGACGAAGATCGGCACCTTCGACTATTACTGCCGATACCATCCCAACATGACGGGGCGGCTGGTGGTCGAGCCGTAACGGCGCGCCGCGGCATGCCGAGTAAAGCTTTAAGCCTGGACTCAGCCTGAAGATTGATCAGAAACGGAGGTTTATCGATGAATGACACTCTCTATCCAAAGCCGACCAAGGCATTGGCGGACAAACGCCGCGATCTGGCGCCGGATGCGGAAGCGGCGTTTCAAGCTTTTAGCGAAGCTGTCTTCAGGGAAGGTGCGTTACCGCGCAAGACCAAGCAGCTGATCGCCGTTGCCGTCGCCCACGTCACGCAATGTCCCTACTGTATTCAGGGTCATACCAAGGCTGCGATCCGTGACGGAGCAACGCCGCAGGAGATCATGGAAGCGATCTGGGTCGCAGCTGAAATGCGCGCTGGCGGTGCATTCGCTCATTCCAACCTGGCGCTGGCGACCCTCGAGGCTCTCAACGTCAGCCACTGATTTTGTCGGACAGGATCGCTTCCATTGCCGACTGCTCGTCGTCGAACACGGGTGCCGGGCCAGTGATCGCCGAGCTTGGCTACCTTCTTCGGCGAGGTTGCCTCGCGAGTCTTGAGAACGTCGCGCAGGTGCTAGCGCTTTCGCTGGCCACAGCACCGGAGCTTCTAGCCCCAGCTTGCCGCGGCGACCTTTGCATCGGCAACGACTTGCGCGCCGCGCGCTTAAGGAGAAGCTGTGTCCCAATCTCACGAAACACCGTAACCCCCAGCGCGGAGCTGATGTAACTTGTCAATGTGAGCCCGACTTGCCGACGGTGGGGTCGATTGTGGCGAGCTCTTCTTCTCGGCTCAGCGCAATCTGTTCTTTCCCGCCAGGCGCCGTGTGTTTTTCCGCAGGAGGTGCAACGTGCCCGCCCTCCCATTCCCATTGGGCCAAAGCGTGCTCTAGCCACCTATCACTGGTGGAAGTATCTGATCGTTTGTCCATCATGCACCGCCTCATCTGTATCCAATGCCCACGACGTAGTCGCGCAGAAGCGATCCCTCGTGTTCCGTATCTTCAAGGAGAACTCGCACCATGTCCCTGGCGCTCAGCACGCCAAGAGGCACGGTATCCTGATCCACGACCGGAATGTTCTTCAGGCCGCGCTGCTTGACGATCGACCAGACCTCGTGCAGCCAATCGCTCGGACGGCAGAAGGTAACCTCTCGCGTCATCACCTGCGAGGCCGCCATCGTACAGCTACAGCCTGTGCAATAGCTGATGCGGCTGACAATGTCGGTCTTGGTGATGACGCCGGCCATCTTTCCGCTGTCGTCACAGACAACGACAAGATTCTGTCGCGGATCATTCAGCAATTTCGCGGCGTCGATCAGCAAAGCATCTGTTTTGACCGTAACCAGTTTTTCCTGAACTGACGGTAAGATTCGTTCCACTGTAAGCACGTCATATCGCTACTTTCCGATTCTTCGATTGGCGTTTCTTCCCCCCTTTGGCTGCACTCAGATGGCTGTCCACACACTGACGGCAACCCGTAACGTCGCCATGATGCCAGCCACTGCCAGCGCGAAGCACACGAAGCGCATGGCCAGCAGCATCCAAATCTTCGCGCCGGAATGAACGTAGTCCTCGATGACAACCTGGAGGCCAAGCGCCGCATGCCAGAACAGCGTGGTCAGCAGCAAAACCATCAGGACCGCCGTGATGGGCGAGCCGATCCAACCGATAAACGCTTCATAACTGCTGCCGCTATAGGCAATCAGCGAAGCGATGAACCAGATGCTCAACGGGATTAGCGCGACCGCCGTGATCCGCTCGGTCCACCAATGCTCGAACCCCGCCTTGGCGGACCCAAGACCCATGGCGCGGCTGAGCGAGGAGCGGAAGCGATGACCGTCCATCAGACTTGCCCCGCGATCAGCAGGCTGGCAGACCAGCAGACCACAGTCAGCACCACGCTGGCGACAACCACGATCCAGCCAGAAGCGTATATCTGGCGAAGTTCAAAACCGCGCACAGTGTCCCAGACCAGATGACGGATGCCGCCGCAGAGATGCAGAAAAAAGGCGAATGTGGCCGCCAGCAGCAAAATCTGTCCGAGCCAGGATGCAATGATATCGTGGAAGCGCAAATAGGCGTCTGGCCCGCTCGCCGCCGCGATCAGCCAGATCACCAGAATGACGGCGCACGCGCTTAAAAAGACGCCGGTAATCCGGTTGGCGATGGACAGCACTGAAGTGAGCTGCGGCCGGTAAATCTGGATATTGGGCGAAAGCGGCCGAATATTCTTGCTTGAGAAGTGTTCCATGATCCGCCTCTCAGCTCCGCCGCTCGGCGACCATTTTTTTGATCTGCGCAATGGCCTTGCCCGGATTGAGTCCCTTTGGGCAGGTCCGGGTGCAGTTGAGAATGGTGTGGCACCGATAAAGCCGGAACGGGTCTTCAAGGGCGTCGAGCCGCTCTCCGATCGCTTCGTCGCGGCTGTCGGTCAGCCAGCGCCAAGCCTGCAAGAGCACGGCCGGTCCCAGGAAGCGGTTACCGTTCCACCAATGGCTTGGGCAGCCGGAGGTGCAACAAAAGCACAGGATGCACTCGTAGTAGCCGTCGAGCTTTTCGCGTTCCTCGGGTGCTTGCAGCCGCTCCCGGTCCGGAGCGGCCGTCCTGGTCTGAAGCCACGGCTCGATCATCTCATATTGTGCGTAAAGATGCGTGAGATCGGGAACGAGGTCCTTGACGATCCTCATATTGGCGAGCGGATAGATTCTCGCGGGCGCATCGGTGTCCTCAATAAATCTCGTGCAGGCCAGCCAGTTGGTGCCGTCCATGTTCATCGCGCAGGAGCCGCAGATTCCCTCGCGGCAGGAGCGACGGAAAGTCAGCGTCGGGTCGATGTTGTTCTTGATCCAGATCAGCGCGTCCAAAACCATGGGGCCGCAAGCGTCGAGATCGACCTTGAATATGTCAAGGCGGGGGTTGTCGTCGCTGTCGGGATCGTAGCGGTAAATCTCAAATCGTTTGATACGGGTCGCGCCTTTCGGCCCAGACCATGTGCGCCCGGCCCCGATACGTGAGTCGGGCGATACACCGTAATTGCGGGGGATGGGGAATCGCTTGAGTGCAGTTCGTCGGGGAACCTGATCGGATGAGCTGATGATGAATGCATCGGTTCTTGTCATTTCCTTCCCCTGTCTGCGAACTCGCTCTCGCCGATAGTTCCTGTCCGCCTCTCTTGGCGGCGAACCAAATTCACTCGATGCGCCGGGTATGTCGAGCCTCGGCGCGGACCTTCCAGCTCGGCGCGCAATCTTGGCGCGACAATACACCGGTTCGGCCGGAAAGATCACGAATTGCCAGATCGGGGTATTCGCGGCCTATGTGTCGCGCCACGGTCATGCCTTCATGGACCGCGCGCTCTATCTGCCGAAGAGCTGGACGGACGATCCGCGCCGCCTGAAAGCCGCGCATGCGCCAAGCGATGTCGGATTTTCGACGAAACCGCGGCTCGCGGCCAAGATGATCGCGCGGGCCATTGCGGCGCGCGTCCCATTCGCCTGGGTTGCAGGCGATACGGTCTATGGCGTCGGCGACATCGAGCGGGATTTGCGCCAGGCTGGCAAAGGCTATGTGCTCGGCGTCGCCGCCAACCACTGGTTCGGATCCTGGAGCCGGAAGCGGCTGATCGGCGGTTCGGCGGAAGAGATCGCCAAAGCGCTGAAGCCGACCGATTGGCGCCGCCTGTCGGCAGGCAGCGGAACCAAGGGGCCGCGGCTGCATGACTGGGCGTATCTCGAACTCGCCGATCTCGACGCCGGTGAGTTCAATGAGGAGCGCAGCGGCTTGTGGACGCGCGGACTGCTGATCCGGCGCCATATCGCTGACGGCGAACTCGCCTACTTCACCACCTGGTGTCCCGCCGGAACGTCCATCAAGCAGCTGGTCGCCGTTGAAGGCCATCGCTGGGCGATCGAAGACAGCTTTGAGACCGCCAAGAACGAGTTCGGCCTCGATCATAATGAAACGCGATCCTGGCATGGCTGGCATCGTCATGTGTCGCTTGTCATGTTGACCTTCGCCATGATGGCCGCCATTCGCCGAAAAGCTAACGCGCCGTCCCAAAAAAACACATCGCGCGCAACCCGAACGCGCGAGACCTCATCCGTTGGTCGGTCCAGGAAATCCGCAGAATAGCGCAGCGGCTCGCGCGAAAACGAATTCGA
Source organism: Nitrobacter sp. NHB1 (assembly GCF_036964665.1). Lineage (NCBI taxonomy): Bacteria > Pseudomonadati > Pseudomonadota > Alphaproteobacteria > Hyphomicrobiales > Nitrobacteraceae > Nitrobacter > Candidatus Nitrobacter laanbroekii. The sequence goes on along the minus strand of NZ_JBAMDA010000003.1, from coordinate 267,718 downwards.
CCTGGCTATGTCATCGCATGGTCGCTGTGGCGACGCGCTCACCAGGCCGTCGCTCAAAAAGCCCACATCAAACAAACATTACGACTGTAATGCTAGCTGAGACAGCCATGCGCGGCTGTTATTCTGCAATATTTGGAAACGATTGACAAACAGCCGGCAGGACGGCGCACCGTTGCTCGGACCACATCTCTGACCATCAACTCCGCGATTTAATCCGGACCAGGAAGGATTGGGATGCCGGCGTAGTGATTGCGAAGCTGTCGTAGCCGACGCGATGCGGCTCCGCTTCAGAAGCCGCACTCACGGTATTGCTTTGAGGCAAGCCGGAATCGTGAGCCTACTTGGATAAAATCTACGTCGAGGCATTGGTGTCCTCGTCGGAGATCGCGGAGACCATCGCATCGAAGATATTCGAGGTTTATTCGCCAACGCCGCTCGGTTGGAGAATAGGTCGCGAAATCATGCTGCGCCTTAGCCGGTCCCTTGCAGATTACCGCTATATAGTTACGGATGTCGGGTGGCAGTGCATCTATGTGCTGAGGATTCCAGGGATCATCCTTAGGTTGTTGGGATGCAGCCGGCAGCTCGCTCGCAAGTAGGAGAGAACACACCAATAAGAGGATACGGACGATCATTCGGTCCTCCACCAAGGGAATTTTCACAAAGACGTGCACACGCCGCTTCGCATGCGCGTCTCGTTGCCTGCCATCTTGAAGGCCACCAGGCCAAACAACAGACAGACATTAGACTAGCCCTGTGCCGGTCAACGCAATGACCTGCGCCGCAAAGAGATGGCAACAGGTTCTCAAGAATTGAAAGCACGGAAAGCTCCAATCTATTCGGCTGCGCGACTCATTGCAATTCCGTTCGCGTTATCCAATTCCGAACGTCGGGGCGAGAAACGCGCATAAAGCGCTGGGAGCACCACAAGCGTCAGCACCGTTGCCGTCAGCAGTCCACCGATGACGACGGTTGCGATGGGCTTCTGCACTTCCGCGCCTGTCCCCGTGGCCAGCGCCATCGGTACAAAGCCGAGTGACGCCACCAGCGCCGTCATGACGACGGGACGGAAACGCGTCTGCGCTCCATCGTAGATGGCCTGGACAAGCGGCACGCCGCTATCGATCAGCGACCGGATCTGTGTCAACATCACCAGCCCGTTGAGAACGGCCACGCCCGACAAGGCGATGAAGCCGACCGCGGCAGATATAGAGAACGGCATGCCGCGCAGCCACAGCGCGGCAATCCCGCCGGTCAACGCCAGCGGAATAGCACTGAAGACGAGGAGTGCATCGCGCGCCGATCCCAAGGCGCCGAAGAGGAGCAGGAAGATCATCGCGAAGCATGCGGGGACGACAATCACGAGCCGCTGGCGCGCGACTGAGAAGTTTTCGAATTGCCCGCCCCAGGCCAAGTAGCTCCCCGGCGGCAGCTTCACCTCTTTCGCAACCTTCGCCTGCGCCTCAGCGACCAGCGACCCGATGTCCCGGCCGCGGACTTCGGCGGTAGTGACAACGCGCCGCTTGCCGTTCTCGCGGCTGATCTGGTTGGCCCCTTCCGTTTGCTCGAACGTTGCGACCGCGCGCAGGGGTATGGTCGAAGCCGGCGCGTTCGGATTGGAATGCGGCAACGGCACCGGGAGGTTTTCGAGCGCGGAGATGTCGTTGCGTAACGCGTCGTTCAGCCGGACCACGATCTGGAAGCGCCGGTCTCCCTCGAATACCAGTCCCGCCGCGCGTCCGCCGACAGCGGCCTCGATCAAGTCCTGGACGTCTGCGAGATTTAGGCCTCGCCGCGTGATCTCGGCTTTGTCGATCCCAATCTCCAGGAACGGCAGCCCGCTGGTTTCTTCGACTTTCACGCTCTCGGCACCATCGATCTTTCTCAGGATGTCCGCGATGCGTACGCGGTTCGCTGCATCGCGGAGAAGTCGGCGCCGAATACCTTGACTCCGAGGTCCTCGCGGACGCCGGCGATGAGCTCGTTGAAGCGCATCTCGATCGGCTGCGAGAAGCCCACCTTGTTGCCGGGGAGCTTGGTCGCTTCCGACTCAATTGCGTGGATGAGATCATCCTTCGTCATCGAGGGATCGGGCCAGTCGCGTTGCGGCTTGACGATGATGTAGGTGTCCGATGCGCTGGGCGGCATCGGATCAGCCGCAAGATCCGGCGTGCCGGTTCGCGAGAACACGAACGCGACCTGCGGGAATTTGCTGATCACCTTTTCGATTTCGAGCTGCATGGCTTGAGCCTGGGCCAGTGCGGTGCTCGGTACGCGCTTCACCTCCATGACGATGTTCTTCTCGTCCAATGTTGGCGTGAGCTCCTGCCCCAGACGGGAGAACAGGACGAGGGAGGCAGCAAAGAGCACGGCCGCCGCTGTGATGATCAAGCCGGGTTTCGCAATGCTTCGGGACAGGATCGGCCCGTAGGCATCCTTCAGGCTCCGGACGAGGAAGTTCTCGCTCTCCCTCACGGGCCTCGTCAGGACGATCGCGGTCGCGGCCGGGACGAAGGTCAGGGAGACCACGAAGGCCATGGCCAGCGCGATCATCACCGTCAGGGCCATCGGCTCGAACGTCTTGCCCTCCACGCCGGAGAAGGTGAGCAGTGGGGCGTAGACGAGGATGATGATGAGCTGGCCATAGACGGTCGGCCGAATCATCTCGACCGCGGACGCGGTGATCGTCCTGAGGCGTTCGTCGCGCGAAAGTTCCCGCCCGAGGGTTACCTGCCGCTCGGCGAGATGCCTGAGGCTGTTCTCGCAGATGATCACCGCGCCGTCGACGATCAGGCCGAAGTCGAGCGCGCCAAGGCTCATCAAATTCGCGCTGATGTACCCCCGCAGCATGCCCGTCGCGGTTAGCAACATCGTGATCGGAATGACGCAGGCCGTGATCAGGGCGGCGCGGAAGTTGCCGAGCAGCAGGAACAGCACGGCGATTACCAGAAGCGCGCCTTCGGCTAGATTGGTCGCGACGGTGTGGATCGTGGCGTCGACGAGTTGCGTGCGGTTGAGTACCGTTCGTGCGTGGATGCCCGGTGGTAGTATCTTGGTGATCTCTTTGATTTTGGCGTCCGCCGCGGCAGCGACGGTGCGGCTGTTTCCGCCGATCAGCATCAGGGCTATTCCGAGCACGACCTCACGTCCATTGACACTAGCGCTTCCGGTTCTCAGCTCCTTCCCGATGGTGACATCGGCAACGTCCCTGATCCGCACCGGCACCCCCTTCCGGGTCGAGACGACGATCTGTCCGATGTCCTCCACGTTCTCGACGCGCCCGGCGGCGCGGACCACGTAGCCCTCGCCGTTCTGCTCGATGTAGTTGGCACCTCGGCTGGCGTTGTTGGCTTCGATCGCCTCGATGACTTGCTTAAAGGAGAGGCCGTAGCCGACGAGCTTCGCGGGATCCGGCTGCACTTGATACTGCTTGACGAAACCGCCGATCGCGTCGGCGCCGGCCACGCCGGGTACCGTCTTCATCTGCGGCCGGACGATCCAATCCTGTACCGTTCGGAGGTAAACCGTCCGGCGGAAGTCGTCGGTCAATCTCTCGCCCTCCGGCGTCAGATAGCTGCCGTCGCTCTGCCAGCCGGGCTGGCCGTCACGAACCGGTGCGGTGGTGCCGGGCTTTTCGTATTCGACGGCCCACCAGTAGATCTCGCCGAGACCGGTCGAGACCGGCCCCATCTTCACCTCCACGCCCGGGGGTAACGAGGATTTGGCGTCGTTGATGCGCTCGGCGACGAGTTGCCGCGCGAAGTAGATGTTCGTGCCGTCCACGAACACGACGGTTACCTGTGCGAAACCGTTCCGCGAAAAGGAGCGTGTCGACTCCAGGCCGGGTATGCCGGCCAGCGCCGTTTCCAGCGCGACCGTGACCTGCTTCTCGATTTCGACTGGCGTCAGCGCCGGCGCCACCGCGTTGATCTGCACCTGGACGTTGGTCACGTCTGGAACTGCGTCGATCGGTAGCCTGGTCAGCGACCAGAGTCCGGTGACCGCAGCAACCAAAGTGACCAGCAGTACCAGCCATCGGCGCCTGACCGAGAAATCGACGATGCGCGCAATCATCTCAGTCCTCGACGCCCGGCTTGGAGAGTTCGGCTTTCAGCGGAAAGGTGTTCGAAGATGCGATCGTTTCGCCGGCAGCAAGCCCAGAGGTGACTTCAACCATCCCATTGTCGCGAAAACCGAGCACCACGTCCCGCTTCTCGAATCCCTCGGCAGTCCGCACAAAGACGACCTTGCGCCCATTCACGCTCTGCACGGCGACCGCCGGCACCGCCACAGAAACGAGACGCGAGTCCACGGCGATGGCTGCCGTCACAAACGATCCGGGACGCCAGAGTCGATCCGGGTTATCCAGGGTGGCCACGACACGCGCCGCTCGCGTGTCCTTGTCGAGCAACGGGCTGACGAAGATGATCTTGCCAGTCCCTACGGGACCGCCGCGGATGGACACCGCGACGCTTTGCCCTTCGCGAACCGCAGGCAGGTCAGACGAATTGACCGCCATCTCGACCCACACCCTACTAAGGTCAACAATGACGAAGAGTTCGGTCTCGAGGTTGTCCCTCCCGACGGCGGTCCCGAGGTCAACCTTACGTTCCATCACCCGTCCAGAGATCAGCGCACGGACGTTCTGAAGCCTCAGCGTTCCCTCGGGTGCCTGTGGGATTGCGACAATCTCGCTTTCGTCGACTCCGAGCGCGAGCAGCTTTTGCCGGGCGATGTCTAGACGCATAGCCGTCTGCGACGCGGCGTTCCGTGACCTGATGTATTGTTGCTCGGGTATCGCCTTGCTGCTGCCCCACGCCGCTTTGTCGCGGGCAGCCAAATCCTGCTGCAGATCGTTCGACAGTCGCGCGGCCATGTACTCGCTCTTCGCGTCGGCGACCTCCCTGCTCTCCAGCGCTCCAAGGACCTCGCCCTTCTCGACCTCGTCGCCGATGTTCTTGCGGAGCTCGGCGACGGTTCCCGACAGCTTTACCGACACGTGGGCGACGCGATCGGCATCGGGTGCGACGACGGCCGGAACCGACAGTCTCGTCATTATGGTCGCCGGGCCGACTTTGACCTGCTCGATCTTGGCCAAAGCGATCCGCTCTTGGTCCATCCGAATGACGGGGTTTCGTTTCTCCCCCTGCGGCCCGGATTGCTGCGGCGGCTCCGTCGCGACCAGACCCGTCATCTTGCGCAGCGCCGGCGCTCCCGGTCCCCAAGCTGCGAACGCGCCCGCCGCGACGACGGCGGCGAGACCCAGCAACAATATGGACTTTCGAGAAGACATCGGCTGGTTTCCGGTCATAGGTAGCGCGCGATCGCCTTGAACTCGGCGCGCACGTTCTTTGTCGGCTTCGAGGAGTCGCCGTTGGCCGCGACTTCGAGGCAATTGTCGACGTGATGGCTTTCGTGGATGTGCTGCTTCGTCATCATGTACCTATCCTATCTTTGTGGATGGGATAAACTTTGAATGGGCGGGATCGCTTCCGAGGTTGACGCTCCCTCTTTCGTTCTGCGACGATAACGGTCGCTTTCGGACGTCGGAGCGATTACCGCCTTCAGGCCACCGAGCTCCGACGTGGAGAGTTTCAGCCCCCAGCCGTACGCATCCAGGACATCCTGCACGATGGCAAGCCCCAGACCCGCGCCACTGCCTCGCTCGTCGAGACGGGCACCGCGTGCGAGCACGCGTGACAGGTGACTCGGTTCGATGCCTTCGCCGTCGTCTTCGACGACAAGGGATAATTGGCTTCCGTCGGTGATGCGGACCGATCTAGCGGCATGCCGGGCCGCGTTCTCGATCAGATTACCCAGAACCTCCGCAAGATCAGTCCGGTCGAGCGGGACACAAAGATGATCGGCGATGAGGTTCTCGAACCTCACTCGCGCGCCGTCGGGAGTGCGCGACACGGTCGCGACGATGGAGTCCACGAGCGGTTTCACGAATGTGGACGCTGCAGGGACGCCCCGCGTTCGCCCGCGAACTCTGGCCCGCGCGAGCTCGCGGTCGACGTGGCGGCCCATGGCTTCCCCGACGGCTTCGATGTCCCGGGCAATGGCGGGCTCACCCCGATCACGGAGTCGCGACGCATCCGCTGCAAGAGCCGCAAGCGGCGTCTTCAGTCCGTGAGCCAGATCGGCGGCGCGGCCGCGGGACCGTTCGATCTCACTTTCCTGTGCATCGACGAGCGCGTTGACCTCCTCGACGAGGGGACGAACTTCGGTCGGGACCGAGGATGGCAGATGCCGGGTCCGCCCTGCTCTGATATCGGCCACGCCGCGGCGCAACGTGGCCAGCGGACGCAAGCCGACGCCCACCTGAACCCATGTCGCAAGAGCCAGCACGCAGCCGAGAAGCACGAGCGCGAGCGCGAGATCCTTGGCGAAGGCCGAGGTCGCAGCCGACACCCTCGCCAGGTTCTCGGCGACCGCAAGGCGGACGATTACCGGCTTCCCATCTGCGGAAAGCGTGACGGCGCGCTCAGCGACCAGCACGCGCTGGCCCCCAGGTCCCGACGCTTGGTGCTGGTGCATTTCGCCGGGGCTCAGCCGATCCGGCGGGAGTTCGATGGCGGAATCCCAGAGCGAGCGCGAGCGCAGAAGCTGCCCGCGGTCATCGCCGACCTGCCAGTAAAGTCCGGAGAGAGGCTCGGCGAAGCGTGGATCGACCGGCGTCTGCATCAGCACCAGCTTGCCTTGCGGGTCGATGTCGATGCCCGCGAGAAGCTGTTTCAGATGAACGTCGAGATCTTGAGCCAGGGTGCGTGAGACATGACGCTCGAAGAGAACGATGAGCGCGCCACCGGCAATCGCAAGCGCGATCAGGATCGCGATGAGGCCGCCGGCGACGAGTCGCAGTTTGAGCGAATGCCGGTTCATGCGGGGACCTCTGGTATCAGATAACCGAAGCCGCGCCGCGTTTCGATCACATCAGCGCCGAGCTTCTTGCGCACGCGACCGACAAGTACCTCGAGCGTGTTGGAATCGTGCTCTTCCCCGTGACCATAGACGTTCTCATCAAGCTCCTGCTGCGAGACGACCCGCCCTCGATTTCGGAGGAGATGAGCGATCAGCCTGTACTCAAGCGGCGAAAGCGCAATCGGCACGCCTCGTCGCGTCACCTTCATCTGCCGCTCGTCCAGGGTGATCTCGCCCGCGGTCATGACCGAGCAACCATGCCCCGCTGAGCGCCGCACGATGGACCGCAGCCGCGCCAGCAACTCCTCCATCCGGAATGGCTTCGGCAGGTAGTCGTCGGCGCCGGCGTCGATTCCGTCCACTCGCTCGGCCCAGCTTCCTCGCGCGGTGAGAACGAGGACAGGTATGTGGCGTCCGTTGGCGCGCCAACGCTTCAGGACCGCGAGACCATCCATTCCGGGTAAGCCAAGATCGAGAATGATGGCGCCATAGTCCTCGGTGTCGCCGAGAAACCAAGCGTCCTCGCCGTTCGTAACCGTTTCAACCACGTAACCGGATGCTTCGAGCGCGCATGAGACATCCGTCGCGATTCGCTGGTCGTCCTCGACAACAAGCACGCGCATCACTTCTCCTTGGTCCGCTCGACCTCGCCGCTGCGAGCATCGACGTGGATCTCGAACAGCCGCCCCTTGTCGTCGACGACGCGCAACTCGTACATCCAGGCACTGGCTTCCCGTTCGAGCTTCACGCTGACGACGTCGCCGGGAAGCTTGCCCCTGACGATATCCAGAATGTCCGTAAGAGGACGGATCTCACCGGCTTCGACGGCCCGTCGTGCGTCATCGTGGTCGTGAGCGAATGCCGGTACCCCGCTGTCTGCCGCCAGAAGAGCGGTCGCAAGGATCAGGGCACGAACTCGGCGCAGACGTAGGCACATGAAAACAACTCACTCTCCGAAAGACATGGATGCCAGATATCACCTGACAAATCGCTGACTTGGGTCAACAGGCAGCGGTCAGATCGCTTCTGGCAAGGTTGCCCCATCGCCGGCGCATGGTGCGGCCGGCCACTGTCAGGAGACACCTATGCGCAAGATAGCGATCCTTACCATTGCCGCCGCGACGCTCGGGGCGGCCACCGCCCAGGCTGGCAGCCTCGGCAAGCCGTGCACGTCAGCCTCCGAGGCCCAGTGGCTCCCGGTGAAGCAGTTGCAGGCCAAAGTCGAGGCTCAAGGCTACAAGGTCCAGAAGGCCAAACTCAAGAATGCCTGCGGCGAGTTCTACACACTCGACAAGAACGGCAACCGGGTCGAGCTGTTCGTGGACCCGACCAACGGCCACATCATCGGCCAGATGTGACGGTTCGCAAATGAGAACCGTAAGCAATGTGATCGGAGCCGACGGCGCGACGCCGCCGGCCACGATCAAGGTCTGGGACCCATTCGTCCGGGTCTTCCACTGGTCCCTGGTTTCCTGTTTCGTGATCGCCTACGCCACCGGCGACGAGATCGAGCGGGTACACGTCGCGGCCGGCTACGTCATCGCCGGGCTCCTCGCGGCCCGCATCGTCTGGGGTTTCGTCGGTCCGCGGCATGCGCGATTTTCTAGCTTCGTTCGTCCGCCGCGCGAAGTCCTCGCCTATGTTCGCGACGTCGTGATGCTCAGAGCTCCCCGCTATATCGGGCACAACCCGGCGGGCGGCGCCATGATCGTCGCGCTCCTGATTGGGCTGGCCGGCACGTGCGCTACGGGCTACATGATGACCACGGACGCCTACTGGGGCTCCAAGTTGATCGAACACGTCCACGAGTTCCTGGCCAATCTGACCGTTGGCCTCGTCGTGGCGCACGTCATCGGCGTGCTGATCATGAGCTTCGAGCATCGTGAAAACCTGATCGCGTCCATGATCTCCGGCCGCAAGAGGGCTGCTGATTAGTAGCCCTCTTCTAACTCAATCTGACAATTCCATCCAAACCAGGAGCGTTCTTTTTGCACGGCTTCCGAAAGCGTCCTCGACATCGTGTTCGGATGGCCGACGACAGGCACAGCTATTAAAATTAAGAAGGGTCCGGGATATGCGTGATCTCGCCATCAACGAGATCATCAAACTGGACTGCAACGCGCTGCACTGAGGGAAGTGCCAGGTCTTTACTGACTGCGAAACCACACGTCCACGCGCCGGGCTGAGAACTCAGCGCGAATAGCCTTCACGACCTGGCGATCTCTACATGGCTGCCCCCGCATATTAGGCATGCCGGGTCGTATCATTGATGGAAATCAACCGTTGGAAGACATTTTTGTGTGAGAGCCTACTCGAACGCGACAAAGCCGCGATGGTATGGAGTGCCCTCAATGCCCAAGATGCCATCCCAGCAATATCGTGCTTACAATGTATGGGACGTCCCGACGCGGTGGTTCCATTGGATTAACGCACTCGTCGTGCTCGGCTTGATAAGCGTCGGAGTTATGCTGCTAAACGATGATGCGCTTGGACTTTCGGTCGGCGGCAAAGTCCAGCTCAAGCAGATCCACGTGGCGCTGGGTTACGTCATGGCATTGAATTTAATCTGGCGCTTTGTTTGGGCCTTTCTCGGCAACCGCTATGCGCGATGGCGTGCGATGTTGCCCTACGGGCCTGGCTACTGGGGCGCATTGCGCAGCTATGCCACTGCTTTCCTTTCCGGCGAGCCGCAACAATATGTTGGGCACAATCCGGCGGCGCGCATCGCAATCGTACTCATACTGTTTCTGCTCCTCCTTCAGATCGCTACCGGACTAATCCTGGCTGGAACTGACTTGTTCTGGCCGCCGTTCGGCAAATGGTTCGCGGGCTGGGTTGCTGCGCCCGGTTTGGATTCGGCGTTGGTTTCGCCACTGGCTTCGAATACGATGGACCAAGCTGCATATAAGGCAATGCGCGCCTTCCGGTCCCCCATTGTGACGGTCCACTTATATGCGTTCTATGCGCTTGCGGCCGTCATCTTGACTCATCTCGTTGCGGTGATCGTGACCGAGATACATGAGGGCGGAGGTATTACGTCGGCGATGTTTACTGGCCGCAAGATTCTCAACCGCCCGCCGCAAGACTTCGGAAAATAAGAAGAATGCATCCCCTTCACCGTGAGGCGCACCTCATTGAGCGTATCGGCTGGCTGCGCGCCGCGGTTCTGGGCGCGAATGATGGAATTATCTCTACGGCGAGCCTTGTTGTCGGCGTTGCCGCAGCGGCAAGTTCGCATAGTGAGGTGCTAGTTGCCGGCGCTGCCGGCCTCGTCGCCGGCGCTGCTTCGATGGCCGCTGGAGAGTATGTCTCCGTGAGCTCGCAGGCCGATACAGAGGCCGCCGATCTAGCGCGAGAACGACGCGAGCTTGCGGAGCAGCCGGCAGCAGAACTCGATGAGCTAACGCACATTTATATCGAGCGCGGGGTCGAACCCTCGCTGGCCTGCCAAGTCGCAGAGCAGCTGATGGCAAGGGATGCATTTGCGGCGCACGCTCGGGATGAATTGGGTCTGTCGGCACACATCGTCGCTCGTCCGGTTCAAGCTGCTTTGACCTCGGCGGCGACTTTTTCAATGGGTGCTGCATTGCCGCTGTTGATTGCAGTGTTCTCGTCGTTGGCGCGAATCCCGTGGGCGGTATCGGGAGGTTCACTCGTTACCCTCGCGATTTTAGGGGCTATTGGAGCTCAGACGGGTGGAGCTGGTATCTTCAAGCCGACGCTACGTGTCACCTTTTGGGGCGCCGTCGCCATGGGTGCGACCGCTGCGATCGGTCGTCTTGTAGGTCATGCTGTTTAGGCGTGCAATGACGGCATGTTATAATTTCAAATAGTCCGGACGGGCACGGGTTTTCAAGGATCCGCCAGACGGCGCCGATGAGCCCGCTATTACGCTATTATTGGAAGCTCATCCGCGCTGACCGGCTCTCTCTTGCGTGCGTACGGCGAAGTTTCTTGGCAACAAAAAACACCATGGGACGACTATTGTGCGGGCGCGGACTACCTTAATCGTGCGCGGCCAGTTGCCGAGGGCTTGATAATCAATCCAGGCGCTTGTGCCATCGTTCTAGCGACCCTTACTTTTGCCCATAATGCTCAACTCTAAAGGTTTCATTTTTGCGGCGAGTGTTCCGCCCCAGGTTGCCCTCTCCAGCCTTCGCACCACTGAGCCGGTTTGTTTTCAAAGACTCCGATCGAACCATAATACCGGCCAAATTGAATCCGATGGAACCAGAATAGACTCCGAAGGAACCGTAATCTATGGAGTGAAATCACTACGCTTTCCGGCTTGCAGACTCAGATTGAACGAGACACCGACAGTATCGGTCCATGCTGGACAGCCATTTCTCGCTGATGCACTTGCGAGCGCTCGCGCTGAGCAGGAAAAGATCGTTCGCGAGCTAGAAGCCAACAATGGCATCTTTCAACCCATCAAAGGATAACGGACGGCCTAACGCTTCAGCGAAGGAGCTTTGTCCGAATCGCCATGGCAATGGCATGAGCTTTGCTGACTGCACCAAGTTTCGCGCGCGCTGCCATGATATGCTTGGTCACGGTTGATTTTGAGATTCCAAGAATCGCCGAGATTTCCCAGTTCGTCTTTCCCTCGCCCGCCCAAAGCAGACAATCCCATTCCCGAGCGGTCAGATTGCTATTGAAGCGCCGCCAGGTCGTAATGCGATGGAGATGTCGGCCCAAAGCGTAGCTGGCCGCAAAGTTCAGCACTGATAGATCGGCCGAAACCGGAATTCTTCCCGGTCCGCCGAACGACAAAGACACAATCTCACCGTCTATTGTCGAAATCGGCACGACGTAACCGTCGCGTAGTCCGAATTCCGCGGCTTCACCTTGTATCAGCCTGACATTGCTTCGCTGAGGACAGCTCTTGTAGCCCTCCTGCCATGTGAACGGCGTTCGTTCATGAAAAAGGTGCTGAATGATCGGATCGCGAAATACGTATCCCTTCCTGCTGTAGCGATCTAACCATTGCGCTGGAAAGCGCTGGAATAGGATTCGTGAGCGAAGCTCAGCTAGTGGTGCTGGTCGCGTCGGCACGATTCCCCCGAAGAGTCCGGTAAAGCCGAATTCTGCCGCGAGCCCCAGAAGGCAATCTTCGATCTCCGATGCAGTTCTTGTCTGCTCCACGACCTCGACAAAGCGGACGGTGTGCCTGAAGTGGTCTGACACTCGCTAACACCTCCTCGGTTAGTCCAGGTCGCCTGCGCAACAGCCGCACTTTGCCTGAGGAGCGGCGATGTTCTTGACGCTCGGTGTCTCCGCCGCCGCAACACGACTCCCTCGGAGCAACGCGTATGCCAATCACCATGACGCAGTTGCAATATATCTTATTGCTAGGCCGCGCAAGCAGACCGCGCTTTCACGAACGCAGTCATGCGGCGAGCTCTTTTGCTGCGATGCGGCGCATTTTAAAGGAGCGATGCGCCTTTTCAATGCTACGGCGCAGTTCGGTGGCACACGTGTGTGGCGTCGCATAAAGTGCTTGGTGCGGGCTGTCCCGCAAGTTCACTCCGCACAATCCAAAATGTTGGCACTCGACACCGGCTGTCTGAGACATATGGAGTTCGAGCGGCAGGCCGGATTAGCTTAAGCGGGTATCAACCGAACGGGTGCAGCTCAATTGCGCGAACTTGCAGAAGAAAAGTTTCTAGAGTCCAATATCAAAAAAGTCGCCATGGTACCGAACGACGCAGAAGCAGCTCGCTCTAATTGAGTAACGTCCTTCTCATCCATTTCTGATCCATAAGGTCGACCGCCTGACACGTTAGCTGGCCGACTTTGCCAAGCTGGTTGAACTGTTCGACGCCTATGGCGTGTCATTCGTCTCGGTGACCTAGCAGTTCAACACGACGACATCGATGGGCCGTTTGGCCCTGAATGTTCTCTTGTCCTTCGCCCAGTTTGAACGTGAGGTTAGAGCCGGGCGCATCCGCGACAAGATAGCCGCCTCCAAGCGCAAGGGCCTGTGGGTCGGAGGCATGGTTCCGCTCGGTTACTCGCTGAGTGATGGCAAGCTCTCCATCCACCAGGACGAAGCAAAAACCGTCCGGCTCATTTTCGAGCGCTACCTTGAATTGGGTAGCGTCAATCGCCTGGTCGCTGATCTCAAGACGCGGCGCCTGGCTTGTTGCCGCGAGTTATTTTTGGTCGTCGCCGAAGGAGCGGTTCAAGGCGTCAAGCGTCTCAGCCGCTTGCCTTACGTTTGGGCTCGACTCCTCGTGGAGCACGCCCGTCATTGCGTTGAAGCCCTCGTCTTGCTGTTCCGCTGCGGCAGCCAAGATCTCTCGCACGTCGCAGCTCTCTCCCGGGGGAGCGGCAGGCTGCGCGCCGAGTGAGAGCGCCTTGCGTGCTTGAGGGCGCGGTGGCGGCTCAGCAAGACGCGGGGGCGCGAGAGCCAGCCGCGCGGCGTCGCCTTGCGTCGCCCGCTCGGCCTTGGCTTTCGCCGCCGTGCGCTGTGGCGCACGCCGCGTGGTCGGCTTGCGCGACCGGGAAGGCGTCGGGGCGGGTGGGGCCTCCAGCGTGTCCTGCTGCTCCGACGCCGGGTTGATCGCGCCTTGCAGGGACTCGTCCTGCCAGCCGCGCAGGCGCGGGAGGACCGGGGGCGAGCCTTTCGCGCGCTCGAAGTAGCCACGGTACGGCTTGTCCAGGTAGTGCCGGATCTTGGTCAACTCGAAAGACGGCGAGTTCTTCACCATCAGGATCGAGAGACGCGCTGACATTTCGCGTAGCTCGAGCGGGCTGCGCAGCGGCCGCGGCGTGTAGTGCGGCGCCCAGACGCGCGGCGCGAAGATGCCCTGCCCCGGCCGCTGGATCGGTGTCTTGTAAACCTGCGTGGTCTCGCCGAGCATCTCGGACACGAACTCCGAGGTCTCGAGGTCGTTGATCTGGATGAACAGCTTGATCTGGGACCCAGACACGGTCGTGACACGCGTGTTCCGGCCATAGAGTTCGTCGAGCTGCGAAATGTCCTGCATCACGATCGCCATCCGGAAACCGTAGCCGGCGCTGATGGTGATTTTTGAAATCAGCGAATCCATCCGGCCGACATGGTAGAATTCATCGAGCATGAGCAAGACCTGGTGCGGCTCGTCGTCGCCGGGAATCTTCACCATCAAGAGATCGTGGATCTGCTGGAACAGGATCCGGATCAGCGGCCGGAAGATCGACAGCTCCGCGATGGTGCAGCCGATGAAGATCGTCGTCGGCGTGCGCCGCAGCTCGCGGATGTCGAAGTCGGACGTCTCCGTGGCGGCCGAGATCAGGCCGTTATTCCACAGCGACATCGCCATGTTGACGTTGAAGACCGCGCTGTTGCGCGTCTCGGGCTCGAGCGCGATGTACTGGTTGAAGCTGTCGACGACCCAGGTCGGAAGATGCTGGCGCTCCGTCTTCACGATGGCGCGCAATACCGATGAAATATCGTTTCCCGTCGTGGTCATCCGCGCGACCGTGCGCATATGCTGCGCGGCGGCGATCAAGGGCGATGACAATACATAGCCGATCAGCGCCGACAACAGCAGCCGACCGGCGCCAGCCCAGGTGTCGTCGGCCTTCTCGGGGATGACGAAGGAGGCCACCACCAGGCAGTCGGTCGCCATGCGCTCGTCGCGACGCACGAAGTCGAGCGGGTTATAGCGGTGCGTGTCGTTCGAGCCGGGCGAGAACATGAACACCTTGTTGCCCATCGCCGCCCGATAATTAGCCAACGCGTCGAAATTCTCGCGCTTGGGATCGAAGAACACCGCCGACCCCCGCCAGAGATACCCGTTCGGCAGGACAAAGCCGGTGCCTTTGCCGGACCGCGATGGTCCGACGACAAGGATATGTGCGGGCTCGTCGGAACGGATGGTCGCGCCACCCAACGTTCCCAGCACGATGCCCTGCTTCGACGTGAGGCCCTGCTTGGCCGCTTCCATGACGCTGCCGAACCGCGCCGCGCCATAGGGCATCTGGCGCCGGTTGACGTAGGCGAACAGGGCACCCGCGAAGCCGAGCGACACGACCGAGGCCACCGCATAGCCGCCACGGATCAGCGCTTCGAGGCGCGTACCTGGGAACAGCAGGCGATCGTAGAAGTGCCGCCACGCGATTAAGAAGAAGTCGACGGAACGATCGGCATTCTGCATCCGGAACAGAGCCCAGCGGGATGCGCCTTCGCTGGGAAACCGGCTCGGCGCCCACCGCAAGGCGACAACGACCTCGTAGGCCATACTCCACAGCAGCCAGAAGGCGAGCAGCAGCACGATCGCGATGCCGACCCTATACGCGACGACGCGTGTCATGACGGCCTTTCCTCTCGATCCGCTCCTGGCGCCATTCCGCCATCCTTGAGAAGTGGATGGCCGAAGTGCCGCGCCACCCGCCGACTTTGGTTTGCTGGATGACGATTGGCAGCACCGACTTGATATAGCCGACGATTTCGTCGCGGCGCAGGCCGAGCCCGGCTTGCATGACCATCAAGGCAAGCTGTTCGAAGGCACCGGACGGGCTGTCGGCGTGCACGGTCGTGATGCTGCCCGGATGGCCGGTGTTGATCGCGCGCAGGAACGAGTATGCCTCGGCGCCGCGGATCTCGCCGAGGAAGATGCGGTCGGGCCGCAGCCGCATCGAGGCCTGCAGCAAGGTCTCGACCGTGACGCGCGCTTCGCCCTGATCGCCTTTCGACGCGACGAGCGGCAGGTAGTTCTTTTGAAGCGGATTGACCTCGCGCGTGTCCTCGATGGTGATGATGCGCTCCTCGACGGGCACTTCTTTGAGGATGGCGTTCAGGAACGTCGTCTTGCCGGAGCTCGTCCCTCCCGACAGCAGGATCGAGTAGCGGCTCACCACGGCCAGCCGGATGAAGTCCTCGATGCGGCCGGCGGCGAGGTGCTCGCACAGCCGCCGGTCGGTTTCCGAGAGCGCGCCCTCTCCTGCCGTCGTCACCTTCTCGAACGACCCCAGCTTGCGGTAGTCGTCGAGCCGCATCTCCCTGATCACCTGCTTGCGGATAGCGAACGCGCCCCCTGCCGTCGTCGCCGGCGGCATCACGCCCTGAAAGCGCTCGCCTGTCGGCAGCGCCGCCGACAGCAGCGGGTGTTCCTCATTGACGCTCTGACCCGAATGCCCGGCGATCCGCTCGGTCAAATGCCGAAGGGCATGCTCGGTCAGGCTCGGCACCTCGTGACGTTCCATCGCGGCCTGGCCGAAACGCTCGACCCAGACTTCGCCGGGACCGTTGGCACAAATCTCGACGACCTGGTCGTCCTCCAGCCAGGGCCGGATCGGATCAAGTGCGCGGTCAATGAAGACCGTCAGACTTCGCGCCAGCGCGTTCACGCTTCAGCTCCCTTAGGGCTTCTTTGACGGGGTCCGGATAGAGCGCGGAGAAGTCGAGATCACGCCGCACGAAGACGATGATCCGTGTCCCCTGGTCGAGATAGATGGTCGGTGGAATATTGATCGAATTCCGGAGCGCTTCCTGCGCGATGTGGGTGAGCGTCTGGGAGACGTTTTGCGCGGCGATCTGGCGCGCCTGTAGCGTCATCTGGTTCTGGTTCACGCCCGTCTGGGTCTGAGTCACCACCCCCGTCACCGGGTCGGTCGTAGTGATGATCGAGCCGTTGCCAATCGTGTTGTAGTTCTGGCCATAGCCGCTTAGGAATTGCGACACACCCCCGACGAGGCTCAGCATGATGGCCGAGCCGAAGCGCTGCAGGTAGTGATTGTCGACGAATCCCGCATTGCCGGCGCGGCCCAGATCATCCGTCCCGTTCGATCCCAGTTGCACGGAGACACCGTCCGAGCGCAGCATGCGTGTCCAGACGACGAAAACGCGTGTCTGCCCCTGGGCGATGCCTGACTTGTATTCGCCGATGAGGCGGCTGCCCGCCGGGATCAGCACCCGGCGCCCGTCGAACGACCAGACGTTCTCGCTTACGATCGCGCGCACCATGCCAGGAAGGTCGCTCTGAACCGCCGTCTCCAGCACGCCGCGGATCGTTGTGCCTTGCGCCACCAGCGCATCGGTCCGGTTGTTCTTGGTGGCGCGCGAAATCTCGACGCCGGCGGCGGACACCGAGGCAAGAAAACGCCGGTTGGGATCATCCTCCGGTCCACTCGCAGCCCTACCTCCCTCATCATGGTTCGCAGCGCTCGCTGCGACGGCTGCGTTGTCGGCGATGACCTGTGGAGCGCGCAGCCGCTCCCACTTGCGTCGCTCCTCCTCTTGGGCGAGGCGGCGGGCCTCGTCGTCGTTGGGGGCAGCGCCCGCGAGCGGAGGCTCGGGAGCAGGTGGCGCCGGCAGCGTGAGAGGCGGCGCGACCGGAGGCCGCGGCGGGACGGGATCGGCCGGCGCCTGCGGGATGACGATGGTGCCCTGGTTGGTTTGGGGGCGCGGCGTCGACAACGACGGCTCCGGAAACTGCGTCGTCGTGAACTCCTCCTTGTCCGGCGTCGTCAGGGTGGGGGGACGTCGGACGACCGTGCCGTAGATCATCCAGGCGGCGACGACCAACGCGCCGATCGGCACGCCGAATTTCAAAAAACTGCCGAGTGCGGTCCGGCCGCGGGCGACGGAGGTTGCCGCTGCGGCTTCCAGTTCGAACGAGCGATAGTCGTCGGGCGTGGGCACAATCAGCCTCCCACGGTCATGGCCGTACCCACGCGCTGCGGCGCATAAGGCTCGAGTCCGTTCGGCTCATGCACATTGGTAAGGCGGCGATTGAAGATGCATGTCGATTCCTGGCCGTTGCGCAGCGTCCACTGCGGCGAGACCTTGTCGACGACGACGTAGGGGCCCTCGGTCCGGAAGTTGACGAGGCTCTCGTTGCGCTCAGTGTCGACGATGTAGATCGCCGGCGTCTCGCCCTCGAAGCGAAACCAGGTCTTGGTCCCGTCGTCGAACACCGCGACCGGCTTGTTTGCCGAGGAGCCCTTGTAGCCGTAATCGTTGTTGGCGTTGGCGATATTGAGGTCTTTGAGATTGGGGTTAGCGGCGCGCGCCTTGGCTTCCGCCAAGAGCTTCGCGTTCGCCTCCTCATCGGGAAACCGGAAACGCACGGCGTAGATCTGTCCTGACGGCGGCCGCGTATTCGAGCGCAGCAAGAACGAATAGATGCGCTTGTCCGTGACGACGTTGAGGTTCGATATCGCGTTCTTGGCGACCGGCTTGACGAAGATGATGTCGCCTTTGCGGTTCGGTTCGACCTTCCAGGCGACCGAGTCTCCGAGCGCGAGCGTCTCGATCTTCTCGTCAGGCTGCAGCTCGATCATCGTCGAGGTGCCGTAGCTGGCGTCGATCGCGGTTACGTTGTCCTTGTTGTAAATGACATCCCGGACTCGGGAATCGGTGCGACCAGGACGGGGAAGCGCTTCCGCGTGAGCGACGCTTGCCGTGGCGCAGAGGATGAGGCCGACGACGGCACCTTGCTTCCTCATTGCTGCGCACCCACGGTTCCGGGCGACGGCGCCGTTTCCTGATCGCGGCGATATTCCAACACCTGGAAGCCGAGCGGATTGTCGAACCGCCACTCATTGCGCATCGGCGCGGAGGTGTAGCGAAACCGCACCAGCGAGACCCAGTTGCGGGTGATGACGTTGGTCGACGATTTTTCCTCGGTGGAGAAGCGCGCGAGCGCGGTCCGGTTGTTCGGGAACGTCACCGATTTGATCGTGACGGCGACGACCGTGTTGGTGCCGTAGACCTTAACGGGGTTGCTGGGATTGGCGGGCGAATAGATTTCGGTGAGCTCGCGCGCCGCATCCCCGCTCGCAAGCAGCTGGGCCAGGTCGAAGTTGTCCTTCAAGGCCTTCGGGTCGTAGGTCTCGCGCGCCTTGATGTAGCGGACGACGTTGAAGGTCGTGACTGCCTCGTCCTGGGTCAGCGGACCCTCGGCCATCGGACGCTTGACCTCGACGAAGCCCGTGGCTTTGTCGACCACGACCATGTAGGGCTCGTAAGTCTTGAGCGGAATGAGCAAGGCCAGAGTCCCAAGGGTCCCGACGGCGACAACAGTCATCACCGCGGCAACGATCCAGGCGAGTGCGCGGGAGTTGCGGTTGCGGCGCGCGATATCCCGCTCCCACGTCGCGCCGTCCACGTAATAGCGTGGATCGACGCGCGCCGGCTCCGAGGTGGTCGTCTCCATCATGGCCGACCTCCGCTACCAGAGGCCGGCGGCGTGCCCGGATTGCGCAGCTGGTCGGCGAGCCGACGGAACTCGGCGGACTGGGCCCAGGACCCAGCGCGTAGGCCGACACGCGCGCGCTGGCGTGACGCCAGCTCCTCGCGGCGCGACACCGAGGCCGGGTTAAGCGGATTGCGGAAGGCGAGGCGGGCCTGGTTGGCGGCGGCGCCGAGGCGATAGCCTGTTGCAGTGGCGAGCACCGCGCCGATGCGTGGTGCGAAGATCGGCACGCCGCCGGCGATCGCCGCCGCCATGTTGTTGATCTGGCTGAGCAGCAGGATGCCGATGATCGCGAACAGCACGACCGGGCCGATGGTGGCCCAGGTCGCCGACTTGGAATTGGCGACGCTATTGAGCGTGTCGATCGTCTGCTGGATCAGCGAGACGTAGAAGGCGAGGAAAGCGTAGACCAGCACCTGCACGAGGAAATACTGCACGAGTGCGCTCAGCCAGCCGCTGAAAAAGCGCGTCGTGACCCCGAACAGGAGCAGAATGATGAACAGCGGCGCCAGCGCAAGCAGCAGCCACATGAACATCTTCGACAGCACGATGAGAAAGATCGCAAAGCCGATCAGGATCGCCATCACGACGTAGAAAACGGCCGCGAAGATGTAGGGCCCCCAATTGGTGATGCCGGCGTTCTGCAGGAAGGCCTCCGTGGCGCTGTTGGTCGTGTCCCACATGTTCTGGAGCGCCGTCTGCACGCCGTTGACGGAGTTCAGGTTTGCGGATGTGCCGGTATTGTTGGCGGACGTCACCGCACTCAACAGGGCGTTGCCGATTGCCGAGGGGCCGTCGTTGAGAAAATTGTACGCGAGCGTCTGGAAGTCGCCCCACTTCGTCGCCATGGCATAGATCAGCACCGCGCGGAACAGCCGGAAGGCGTGGTCGGCAGGACCGCCCGTCGAGGTACCTTGCCAGATGCCGACGCCCCAAAAGATGACGTAAAGCGTCAGCAGCAGGCCGGCGACGCTGGTCGCGCCGCCGGACGTCGCCGCGCTCGCCAACGCCTGGTAGGCCGTCGACACGTAGTTCTGTCCGAGCTGGTCGACCGACTGCAGCAGCGAGGTGACGTTGAAGCTGTTACCCATCGCCCCTCTCAGATCGGCCGCATCGGGCCGCAGCGGTCGGGAGCCTTGAAGGCCTCGGGCTGCGCGGGCGCCGGCGTGTCGGAATAGGCGAGCGGCGTCCCGCCCTCGTCGGGTGAACAGGGCGCTTTCATCGGCTTGTAGGCGCAACCGGTGAGCGCGGCGGCCGTCACGGCGAGAACGAGGACCGCGGTGGCCGTCCTCACTGCGCTGGCGCCTTCGGCTGCGTGAAGGTCATGGCCCGCGAGGCGGCCTTCGCCGCCTCGTCTTGCTGGGCACGTGCGCCGACTTTGGCCAACGGTCCTGGCGTTCGCATGAGAGTGTAGCTGCCGACGGCGAAAGCGATGGCCGCGGCGGCGGCGACAAGAATAAGACTGCGCTTCGACACGCCCTTCCCCCTGGGTTTACTGCTGCGTGAACTTCATCGCGCGGGCCGCGGAGGATTCCGCCGCGATCCGGTCGAGGTTGGCCTGGTTGGCGGCCGCTGCGGCGTTGTTGACGACGCCGTTGAGCTCGTTGATCGTCTGCCCGGTCTGGATTTGCACTTGCGTGTTCTGGTCGACGCTGCCTTTCAGGTCTTGCGCCTTGCCGATCTGCTGGCCGCCTTGCGTGAAGGCGGACGATCGCTGCTGAACGGCGCTCTGCGTCGAGTTGATCAGTCCGGAAAGGGTGGCAGCCACGTTGACGGAGTTTTTGTAGGCGGCGTCCGCTGGGTGGGCTTGGCCGCTGACGAGACCGGTGATGGTCTGCACCAACTGTAGCCCGTTGATCAGCGTGGAGACGATGTTCTGCGACGCCGATCCCATGCCGGCGAAAGACAGCGCCCCGCCCGAAATCACCGAGCCGAGCGACGGCGCCTGCGCCATCGAAAAGCCGCCGCCGAGCGCCATCTGGGCGAGGGTGCCTTGGGCTTGAGAGGACCGGTCGCCGGTCACCGCCTGCAGGGTCTTCTGCGTGAACTGCAGGATCTGCTGGTCGGCACTGAGGATCTGCTGCGTGCTGGTGGCGATCTGCTGCGCCTTTGCAAGGTTTGCGCTATCGATCACCGGGACCTGCGCCATCGCCGGCACCGCCCCGGCTAGTGCCGACGTGAACACTGCGAGCACAAAAATCCAACGCATCGGGGTCTCCCTAGCGGCCGTTGGCGGAAATCGCGGCAAGCGCCGCGGTCACCTCGGTGACCGTCAACGGTGCGTTGGCGCCGGCATTACCGGTGGCGACGGCGCTCTGCGCCCGGGCGAGGTAGAAGATGACGTTGCCGTCGGTGTCGAGGTAGCGCGCGCTCACGCACGCTGGGTCCGGCGGCGATCCCGGCGGCGTCGTCGAACAGGCGGACGACATCCGGCAAGGATCGGCGGCCGTCCCGGAGCCGGCCATGCCGACGGGACAAACCGGACTTGATGTCGGCTGGGCAGCGCTGACCATTGCGCGCATGCCGAGCGCCGACCGGCTCATGTCGCTCGCCATCGCCAGGTTCAGCGCGTTCAGCGCCGTCACCCAGAGATTGGCCGAGCCGATAGCGCTATTCCACGTGAGATTGTTCTGCAGTCGCGCCGCACTGTTCATGTCGATCGCTGCCATCACCGTCGGCGCCGTCCCGACCTGCTGGCCGGCAGCTTGGAACGCCGACTGAGCCGCCGCCATCGTCGAGTGGCTGGCCTCTAACCCGGCCACCACGTCGCCACTCGACTTGAACAAGGTCTGGCTGTTGAGCGCAGCGCCCTGAGCGGTTGGATCGGGCGCCGCCGGCAGGTCGGCACCATAGGACTGGATCGCCTGGCTGCCGGCGCCGCTCTGCGGCTGCACGGTGGGATTCGTGATATTCGCTTTCTTGCCCGTGGTGACCGCGCACTTGACGCCGCTGTTGGCGTCCTGCCGCTGCGTCGTCACAGGCACGAGCTTGACGGTCGCCGCCGCGGTCTGCGAGCGCTGCGTCAACTGCGCGGCGTCGTCGACGGGGATGTCCGCCAACGCGGGCACGACACCGCCCAGGAGGGTCGCGGCGGTGATCGCAATCCGGAGCTTCATGCGTCGCTCCGTCCCATGAAGATGGGCAGCCACGCCGCCGGGTCGTCGCCGACGCGGGCGCGCAGCGCGTCGAGCTCCGCGACCGTCTCGGTGCGCCCGGACAGGACCTTGATCATGTCGGGCATGCTGGCGAGATTGAGCCGCGCCACGACGCTGTCGCGGCCGTGCTTGATCAGGAACGAACGGCTTTCCGGCACCGTGCCGCGGATCCAGGCGACCTCGCGCCCGGAGAGACGGAAGGCCTTTTGGTAGCTTTCGTCGTCGGCTTTCGGATTCGGAAAGAAGATGTTGGTGCTGGTCTGCTCGATCAGGGTGTTCGACGCCTTCGAGCGCACGATGTCGGCGGCGGACTGGGTGCCGAACCCGACGATCCCGTTCTGTTTGCGGATGGTCTTGAGTTTGTCGCGGATGAAGAACGCGAAAACGTCGTCGTCGAGGAGCCGCCAACCTTCATCAAGGAAGATCATCACCGGGTCACCGGTGAGCAGCTCCTCGGTTCTGTGGAAAATGTACATCAACGCCGCGGTGCGGATCACCGGATCGTCGAGCACCCGCGTCATGTCGAAGCCGAACACGCTCGACAACGAGAACTGGTCCTCGTCGTTGTTGAACAGCCAGCCGCGCTGGTCGGGACGCATCCAGCTCTCGAGGCGCGCCAGCAGGTCACCCTCTCCTGCCCTGATGCGGCCGCGCAGCAGGGTCGAGAAGGCTTTCAGGGTTCGACCCGCCGGCCCGCCGGTGAGCGCCGCGGCGATCGCGTTGCGGATCACCTGCTCCTCGGATGCGGTCAGGTTCGCGCCGTTCACAGGCTTCAACATGAAGGCGAACAGCTGGTAGAGGAATTCGCGGTTGGACGCCCTGTCCGGCAGCGACAGCGGGTTGAAGCCGGTCGGCTCGCCCGGGACCAATGTCTCGTACTGGCCTCCGAGCGCTCGGATGAAGATCTCGGCGCCGCGGTCCTTGTCGACGAACAACAACTTCGGCCGGGGCTGGACGCGCTGCGTCTGCGCCGCGATGAAGGACAGAAAGACTGTCTTCCCCGATCCGGTCGGCCCCACGACGGTGAAGTTGCCGATGTCGCGGACGTGGTGGTTGTAGTAGTACGCCGTCTGCGAGGTCGTCTCGAACACCGAGATCGCGGGGCCCCAGTGGTTGCCGTCCGGGCGGCCGCTCGGGTAGTTGTGCAGCGAGGTGAAGCCCGCGAAGTTCTTCGACGAGATCACGGCCTTGCGGGCGATGTAGGTGAAGTTGCCGGGAAGCTGCGCCCAGAACGCCGGCTCGCAATTGAGGTCCTCACGGGTCCAGATCACCGACCGGTCCGTGAGCGCCGCGCCGACCGCCGTGACAGCCGCCCCCACCTCCGGCAGGTTGCGACCGAGGCACATCACCGTCATGTGGTGCTCGCCATAGATCGCCTCGGAGGCGAGCAGCTCGTCACGTGCGTCGTCGAGATGTTCCGCGACGATGGAGCCGGCCTCATCGGACATGTCGACCTGACGCGATACCCGGTCGATCTGCTTGGCCGCCTCCGGCCGATCAACGATGGCGAAGGTCTGCGTCGCGATGAATTCGTGCGGCACACGCAAGAGATTGTCGAACGAGCCGGGCCCGGTCTGTGCCGGGTATTCGCGGATCGACACCATGGCGCCGAAGCGCGTATCCTCAGGTCCCGCGCCGCGGATTTCAATGGCGTTGCGGCCGAAGAAGATCCGCTTCATCGAGAGTGCGTCCGCCACGTTCATGCGCGGCAGGTGCATCGGGCGAGGGATGCCGCCATTGATGAGCTGCACCAGGAATTCCAGCGGCTCGGAAAACCAAAAGCCCTCCCGGCGCACCACGCCCAGCTGACGGGCGCCGTATCCGGCAAGGTTCTCGCGGACCGCCGTCGCGGCGTCGCGAAGCTCGGTCAGGGCAGTTTGCGCGGCGACGGATTCCCCGGCCTCATCCTTGCGGCCGAGCAGCTTGGTCAGCATCATGTCAAAGGTGCCAGCCTGTCCCTGCAGGGGACGGCGCACGAGGGTCAAATAGATGTCGTTGACGAACATGCGGCGCTGCGACAGCGCCGCGTCGTAGCGCTCGTCGAGCTCACGGCAGAACGGATTGTCGAAGGTCGATTCGATGCGCGGCTGCACCTCGCGCCGGACGATGTGGGCCGCAAGCGCGAACCGCGAGTTCGCGAGCGTGCGAACGACGTCGTTGCGCCCGAGCAACCGCGAATTGACCTCGCTCATGTCGGAGGTCTCGAACGAGTAGCCGTCGAGCTTGAGAATGGTGAGGACCAGGCCGTCGCGTGTCTTGATGATGTGGTCATCGACATGCCGCGTGTAGGGCAGGTGCGATGCGACGGGACGCTCGCGCCGCGACACGGCGCCGAAGGTGAGTTCATCGAGCAGCGCGCGCGCGACCATTCCGTCCCCTCACGCTGAGTAGCTGTCGGCGGCCCAGAAGGCGCGCGAGCGGGGCGGACATTTCATGGATTTGACGAACAGGATTTCGAAGATCCGGTCGTCACGCAGCGTCATCACGAAGCCGAACAGGTGCAACGGGATCGCAACCAGCAGCATGAAGAGATTGTGTGAGATGAGAAAGCATACGCTCGAGACCACGCCGCTGAACATGAAGTACATGTACGGCACGCCCATCAGCGTCGGGGCACGCGTCAACGCCTTGACGAGGGGCGTGATCAGCGGGTCCTCCAGCTCGTTTTCTGTCATTGCCCGACCGCCGATTGAAAGAACTGGACGATCTGCGCGGAGCCGAACACCAGCACGATCCCGAAAATGACGCTGCCGGCGATGCCCCAGGTCAGTCGACCGGACCAGGCGAAGAAGCCGCAGGCGATGACGGCAAGCGTGGCAAGCGCGGTCGCGATCGGCCCGGTCAGCGCCGACACCAGTTGGGTCAATGTCGACTGCACCGGTTGCAGCGTTCCACCGCTCGACTGCGCCGCGGCGTCGGCGATGCTCATCACCAAGAGCGCTCCGGCAAGGGGCCAGCGCGACAACGATCTTCTCATCCGATCCTCCGTTTCAGTCGACATGCATGACGAATCCGTCGTTCCAGCGCGCCTGCGGCGCCGCTTTGGTCGGCGAAGCTGCGCTTGGCGCTCCCGGCTCGATCACGTCCGGCTGTCCGATCGGGCTGCGCCCATCGCGGCGGGCTGAGCCGCCTGGTGCGGGCCAGACGTAGAAGTCGTTGATGACCTGCGCGACGAAGCGTACTGTTTCGGGGAACGGGGGGACGCCGCGGTTCTCTTCCACCGCGCCCTCGCCGGCATTGTAAGCCGCGAGGATGAAAAACGGATTTCGATACTTCTCGTGCAGCGCCCGGAGAAAGCGAACCCCGCCTCGGACGTTGTCGGCGGGATCGCAGAGGTCGACCTTGAAGCGTTTCGCGGTCTCAGCTTTCAACTGCATCAGGCCGAATGCGCCCTTGTCCGAAAGTGCGATCGAATTGAAGTGGCTTTCGTTCTTGGCGACCGCCTGGACGAAATCGGGATAGAAATTCTCCTCCGTTGCAATGCGCGTGACGAGGGCGCTCGCCTCGGCGGGCGCCATTGCCTTGACGCCCGCGCACGGCGCAACGGCGGCAAAGGCGCTATCGATGCGATCGATCGATGCCGATCGCGTTTCGAGCGGAAGCACGCGGCCCGCGGCATCGACGGCAGCGAGCCGGGCCGGCTTGGCGGAATCCTGCGCGTGCGCGCCGCCGAGAGCCGCCAGGACGCTGAACCCGATCGCTGCAATGCGAATCGACATGCCACCTCGCCTCTATTTTCCAATAGACAATATATTAGATGTTGATACATTGGCAACAGGATAAGTAATGCCTCCCCTGCTCTCACGTCTGGAGGATAGATGAAGCGCGGTGCAGCCCTGGTGATGGCGGTCGGCCTTATGTGTGCGTCTGGCGTCGTGCCGCGCGCCGACGCGCAAGATGCGTCGTTTGGATGCAAAGTGCTGCTGTGCGCGGCCGCCAGCGCGCCAAGCTGGTCGGGTATTCCCTATTGCGTGCCGGTCATGCAGACCCTGTTTCGCCAGTTGGCACAGGGTGGCGGCTGGCCGTCCTGCGCCGAGGGAAACGCCAGTGGTCTCGGTTATGAACCCTATCAAGCGTGCCCGGCTGGCTTGACGCCGGTTCAATCAGCATCGGATGGCGGGGTGGGCGCGTCGCCCAGCGGCAATCTTTGTGCCGACCTCTCGAAGCCGCAACAGGTCTGCTCGGGCGGCGATGGCGGTTGCACCACGACCTATTCAACGACGGCGCGCGATCCGCGCAGCGATCCTTATTACGTTGACATCAGCACGGCGAACGGCAGCCAACGCTTCTACTTCTCTCTGCAGGGCTACTGACATGCGGCGAGCGCAAGCCCTCACCGCGATCATCGCGCATTTGTTGGCGCTCACTGCGGCACGTGCAGAAGCGCCTGCCTCCCGTTGGTTTCCCGTCCCCGCGAACGCCCTCTATCTGACCGGCGACAGTTGGTCTGATGCTGGCGTCACCTACCGTCTCTACGGTGTGCAATCCTGCCTTCGCGGTACCAGCTTTACCAACGCGCACGGCCTTCAGCGCGATTGCGGCGAGGCCTCGCTTGCGATGCTGGTGGCGCTGACGCGAGATCTGCGCCCGCAATGCTACGACGCCGCCGAACAGGCTCAGACCAGAACCGTCTTCGTCTTCTGTGTCGCGACCCGCGTGACTGGCGCCGGCGCCGGGTCGCGGATCGATCTCGGCACGGCCTTGATCGCGACCGGATTCGCCTTCGCGGCCCTGAAGCCGGACGGGCAGCCGGTCCACGCGCCCTATTTCGTCGCGCAGCTTGTCGCGCAACGCGCTAAGGCCGGGTTGTGGGCATTTTCGGACCTGCCTGATCCGAACGCCATCATCCTGCGCGCCCTGAATCAGCAAACCCCGCCCCCTTCGCCCCGAGCGACGACGTCATCCCCGCCACCGCAAACACCCTGACAACCATCAAGCATTTCCGGGAGAGAGAATATGAGAACGACCAATCTTTTTATCCTGCGCGGCCGCGTCGGTCAGGCCCCGAAGGCCTTCAACAAGGCAGCCAAGATCAACGTCGCGACCGACCGCGCCTGGGCCGACGGCAAGGGAGAACGGCGCGAGGAGACAGACTGGGTGACCGTCACGATCCTCAATGAGAAGGCCGCTGAATGGACGATCGCGAACGTCGCCAAAGGCGACGCGGTTTATGCCGAATGCAGAATTGCCGACGGGTCCTACAAGAAGGACGGTGAAACCGTCTACACGACCGACATCATCGCCAACGTCTTCCACAAGCTCGATCTCGGATCGCGCGACGATGCAGCCGCGTAAGCTCGTCCTTGGGATGGTGTGGGGCTTTGCGGTCTTCAACAGCCACGCGGGGACGGCTCAAACGCCCGCCGCCTCACCTGGCGTTTATTCTCCCAAGGCTGCCGTCCAATCGCCGCCGTTGCGCGTCGAGGTGATCGATGGCACGCGCTTTCGCGATATCGAAACGCACGAAGCCTATCGGCTCTACGGAATCGACACCTGCGCTCCCGATCAATCCGCACGCCTCGGCCGCCAGGCCTGGCCGTGCGGGACGATGGCCACGGCGTGGCTCGTGACCGCGACGCTCAACACATGGCTCGCCTGCGCCACGCTACGCGACGACGAGGCTGGCGAACATCTGGTGCGTTGTGCCGCCGCCGGCCATCAGGATATTGCCGCGGACATGATCCGAGAAGGCGTGGCCGTGGTGTCGCCGGCGACGCAAGATGACCCTGGGATTCGCAGCTATGCGCTGGCCGAGCAGAATGCGCGCAAAGCCTACCGAGGCCTTTGGTCGAGCACCTTCCAGATGCCATGGCAGTGGCGCGCCGGCCGTAATAGCAACCGGCAGCCGATGGCGCGTGACGAGGCGACGCCATGATCGGAAGACGCTGTTGCCTTGTCACCCCCTTGTTGATCGCGCTTGCCGGTTGCGCCGCGCCCGCTGCGCCGGTGGTCGAGCCGGGTCCGCCGGCGCCCGAGCCCCTTTATAGTCCGGACCAGGTGAACCCGGGCCGCCTGGAATGTGCCCCTGACCGTTCGACCTTCGCACCGGTGTTGACGGAGCGCTTTCC
This sequence comes from Nitrobacter sp. NHB1, assembly GCF_036964665.1. NCBI lineage: Bacteria > Pseudomonadati > Pseudomonadota > Alphaproteobacteria > Hyphomicrobiales > Nitrobacteraceae > Nitrobacter > Candidatus Nitrobacter laanbroekii. The sequence continues at coordinate 239,386 of NZ_JBAMDA010000003.1, read as the reverse complement.
TTATCCGACGCAGACCGAGGCCAATGCCGCCTATCGTCGCCTCCTCGCAACCACGCCAGCGGACCGCTGCTATCCTGCTTCCATCTGGCTGTTCGGCTGCAAGCCGGGTGCGCTCGATGAACAGACCGCCCGCGTGACGCGCTACCGTGGTCCCGTGGTCCATTGTGCGACGGACTTTCTCGACAGCGCGGGACGGCGATCGCGGCGCGAGACAGCCAACTTTTACTATTACGGCGCGGTCTGGAACATGCAGCCGGTTTATCCGCCACACGCCGCCGTTCCCTGGCGCAATCGTGAGCGCTCGCCGAAGGACTTCTGGTGGTGGGTCCCCGGCCGGCCTCGCTACGAATAGGAGGCGGAGGTGCGCGCCGCGCGGGTGTCGACAAGCCACGGACAATATATTAGATGTTATCAGATTTCGTCCACCCCTTGCCGGCAGCTTGGACGGCGCTCGGTACACGCATTGATCGCGGGGATCATGATGGTCGATCTTGCCACAGGCGCTGACGCGCAATCGCTAACGCCCGACCCCGGGGCTTGGCGGCCAATGTCATATGCGGATCTTCAGAAACAGTCACCACAAACCGCGACCTATCAAAATATCTGGAAAGACGCCATCGAGGTCAACAACCGCGCTTACAAGGCACGGGGCGACCAGAGATTCGCCGAGGGTAACGCACCCGCCACGGAAGCGCATTTCGTGATCTGGAGCTCCACGAAATCCGTCGTGCTCTCGATTCTCAACACGGTCGCCGGCTGCACGCTGAAAGAACTGCGCGCCGCCGCCGGCGCGACCGTAAAACTCTGCCCGCTGCGCATCGCCATCTATGAAGGACTCCAGGTTCACACCCTCGACGGTGGCCGCGCGTGTTTTCTCGAACTCGCCTCGCCCGTCGCCGGCACCAGCGTCACCCCGCAGGCTGCGTCCTACGCGTCCTATGATGTCGCCACCAAGACCGTAAGAACCGGTGTCATCATCGATCACCAGGCCGTCGATGGTTGCTCACAAAACATCGCGCTGTATCCGCCATGACATGTTGCCCGCCCGTCTATCATGGTGTCACGGCCGCTGACAGCGCCCTCAAGGCGACCCCTGCGGGGCGCGCTGGCGCGCGGCCTGGACCGCGCTCGCGGCCGTGTCATGCTGATGGGCAATCTCAGCATCAGGAGGCTTCGATGCGATTCAAGTTCATCGTTCCGGTTGTCGCGCTGCTCACGATGTCAGGCGTTGCAGCCGCGCAAAATCAAGCTGCCGGTGCTTGGCAGGCGATGACCTATTACAGTTTCCAGACCCCGTCGACGACCGACCCGCTGCAGACGCTGGTCTGGCCCGACGTCATCCGCGAGGCCAACGCCTACGTGACCACGGAGCTCAAGCGGCCCCTCGGCGGCAACAATGCCTTGGTGACTGCACTCGCCTCGACCTATCGTGACGGCAGCCGCACCATCATCGTCAGCACGGCGCTGTCGCGCGCTTGTGATAGTGGCGCCAATGACAAAGGCGCCGAAATCGAGCCGTCGATCTGCCCTTTGCGCATCGCCATCATCGAAAACGGCAAGGTGATGTCCATCAAGTCGGACACCGGCTGTTACGCGGATCACGCCGACCCGGACCTGCCGGCGAAGAACCGCAACGACAATTCGTACACGCGCTACGATCCGGCAGCCGGCACGATCAGCTTCCGCACGATGATCGGTGGCCGTGACGTGCCGAGCTGCGCACGCGTCTATTCGCTCAAATGACATTCTGGGATGCGGAGGGAATCCGTGTGCACGCGCCTTAGCGGTCCAATGCTTTTCTTGGTTCTTTGCGCGAGCATTCAGTGGCTCGGAGCTGGGCACGCCGTTGCGGGACAGTATTGCGAACGCACCAACTATTCTGCCCAGGATATCACCGATGCCGTGAGGAACTCGCCATTACGGGACGATCTCAAAGGAACGTCTTGCTCGCTTGGCGGATTGGGGCGTTTCGAATCCGGCGGCAACAAAGGCAACTACAATGGCAGCTGCTGCACCGGCATCTTCCAGCTCAACAATGCCAACGTCCAGAAATATGCCGGTACCGACCGGGCGGGTTACGGCTGTATGTCGCTGCAGGATCAGGTCGACGCTTGGGCCAAGCTGACCAATGACGGCTATAATTCACCTGCGGTCAGACAACTGGCCTCGATGTCAACGTTCGATGGCCAGAAAGTCGATGCCAGCTTTATTGCCGCCTGTATTCAGCTTGGCACCGGCAATTGCCAAAAGATGCTGAATTCGGGCTCGTGCTCCGGCTTCGCCGATATCAACGGGACGACCATCTGCAAGATGGCAAACAATGCGCGCGCGATGGCAAATCCAAATTGCCAAGAGGGTCAGGCCATGTGTGGCCCCTCCGGGCCCGGCGATTTCCCGACCTCGACCGGTATCGCCGCCAACCCGCCGGCAGCCAGCACCGCGTCCATCATCGTATCGCCAACCGATGTCTGACTTGTGGTGCCCACCACCATCCGCCGGACAAGGAAACGGATTACGACACATTGGTCCATCACCGAGGCCGTGGGTCACCATTCCGCAGCGTTGAAGTGTGCTGCCGTCAGTGCCCATTCAGCTAGTTCATCTCGGATGGTTCACGGATGATGAAATCCGCGAAATCGCGCAGTTGCTCTTCCATCGCGTTGCAAAGAATGCCGCCACGATAATGAACATGGACAAGAGCCCAGAAGACGACTTCATCGGAGCGGCCTGCGAACAAGGCTTTCTGAAGCGTTCGTCCGATGAGCGTCACAGCGCGAGCATGATCGTATCGCGTGAGGAGTTCCTGAGCAACAATCTTCGTATCGGCGGTTCGAATCACCTTACATTCTCCTGTCTCGTCTGAATGGGTGCGCCGTTAGGCCGCCGTCGGCAGCGGTAGATCTGGAAGCATCGGGTCGGCACATCCGCGTGCCTGGCGGATCGTGGCGAGCGTTTCGCGATTGAAGGACATGCGCAGCGCGACCACTTCATCGCGGCCGATGCGCTTAGGAAATCCCAGAGGTCGTACGAAGAACCGCAACTGCATGGCGATCACCATCAGACGCCAATCGATCGCGACCGTGACAGTGTCGACCCGGTGTGCCATCCCCCATTCGACGACGCCTTGCGCGAGCTCGAGAAAGGGGCCGTCCGCACGCGGGCGCATCTCGCGGCTGCTAGGGGCGACACAAAAGCGCGTCCACTCGAAGACGCGCGGTCCGCGCGGCGGCCGGCGATGACACAGTTCGGTCAAGACGTCGCTGAGTAGATGCGGCCTCGTTGTCGGCAGAAGACGCTGATACCCGACGATGTCGTCGCCACGAAGGCAGATCTGGTGGATCGCATGAACATCGTCGAAGCGGTCGCGCTCCAGGCCGTCCGGCTGGCGCAGGTCCATCCAGCCCTTCTCGTCGACAAAGATCGAATGACGGAAACGGAAGACTCGATCCATCAGCCAGGCGTGCCGACTGATGTCCGAGCCAGGAATGACCATGAGCATTGAAGACTCCTCAGCTTGTGGGACAAGCCGAGTTGGTCATGAACCGGATCGGAGCGGTATGGTCACAAAGCACCATTGCGCGACGGTTCGCTCACCGGTTGCACAACCTTAGAAAGCTTCTGATCATGGGGCGTGGGCTCCAGTCGGTAAGTCACAGAGCCCGCGGTTCACACGATGGCCAGATCCAAATCCGTGAGGATGGTCGCAAGATCGCCGCGGCAATCGACGAGGCGTGGCGTCGCGACCGCCACCAGCTTTGGTAAAGCCCTGTCGAAGACAACGACGTTCGTCTCGCCGTTGAGCCGTGAGTCGTACATCAGGCCGTCAGGTTTCGTGTCGTGCGCCCAAAGCGCCCGCGACCAGACGCGGGCAAGACCCTGCGCGCTTGCGCGCGCGACGTCGGTCGGAATTCCCATGCGAACGAGACCATCGCCACGCAGGTCGACGACCCTTAACGCAGCCTCGACCCGGACCTCGGCGCAGCTCCACGCCTCGAGCTCCGCCCATTCGATCGGGAAAGTATGGGTTCGGGCGACACCTCGGTCCCGCAGAATCGTTTCGACGAAACACACCTTGATGCTGCTGCCGAAGTAAACGACGCCGAAACGCTCCGGCGGGACCAACGTCGTCTCGGGATCGCTGAACCGGCTCGGGCCGAAACCATAACCAAGCGCGTCCGGGAAGCGGCTCTTGTAAAGCCGCCGCCATGCCGCGCCGCGCGCGACGTCGGCCACCGACAGGGCGCGCGATGCAAACCCGGCCGGCGGCAACGGTCCTGGCGACGACCCGGTCAGGAGAAGGCGCCTCTGCCGATGGTCTCCGCGGTTGCCATCACGTCGGCGATGCGGCCGGCGCGAAGTGCCTCGAGCCCGCTGCGGCCGTCAAGTTCGTCATGCTCTTCGAGCAAAAAACGGTAGATCGTCCAAGGATGATCTCCCAAGACCTCAAAGAGTTGCGGCAGGCTCGGGATCAGGCCGCCCGACTCGCCGACTTGCCACTTTGGAAAGCGGACGCCGCGCTTCGGGCCTTCGAGACCAAGCACCTCGTGGCGCCGCCGTTTTTTATGCACCGTTTCACGGGTCGCGCCGATCTCCTCGGCAAACGCATCCGCCGACAGCATGTCCGTGTCGTTCAAGATTTCAGCGACCCGCGCCGAGCCGCGCTGGCGCGCGGCCGCCAAGGCCGTATCAAGCATATCGCCCTTCGGGGGTGAAACCTCCTCGACCGCGATCTGCGGAGCCGCAGCCTTGGGATCGATCACGACGGTCATCCGCACCGACCTGCCGGTCCGTTCCGCGTGCTTCATGGCGTTCGCATAACCGGACAAGAGCCCTCGCGCCGCCTTGCGGCCGGCGACGTCCTTTCCGATCGACCCGAACGAGGTTGCAAAGCCGAGCGTCAGCGGCTCGCGCCGCGCGGCGCGTTTCCGCGCATTTCCGCGCTTTTTCTGTGTGACAGTCATGAGCCACCTCCAATGCTTGCCCCAATATGGTAGCTTTCGTCAGTTCCGTCAACTTCGTCAGGGCGCGGGCCCCTTCCTCACCTCGGCGGGCTTCAGTTGGGTGAGCGGCCGCGACGACAGGGGTAATCTTCAGGCGGCAAGGCAACCCTTGACCGGTCGGCACAAATCCGAGCTCGCCGCAAAGATCGCGAAAGGCAGCTCGGCAGCGCTCTTTCTCGGTCTCTGCGGCATCGCACTGGCGCTGCTGTTGTTCAGGGGACACATCTTCCGTCCGGCAGACAGGACAGGTCGCCCGGTGGGCGAACCGCTCCCACGCCGCCAAAGCGGTCACATATGCACGGTGCGCGGCGACGGTTCGCGCCTCCAATGATCCCCCTTGAGCTGATCTCAGCTTCGGCACCGCATGTTCCCCGGATAAGGATTTGTCTGCGGTACGCCCCCGCAAACGATCCCTCGCTGACTCTTGGTGATCGGGGAGTTGGAAACCGTGCTAGACGGCCCTATGGCCTTTAGTTCGGATGAACCTGTTGCATACGCCACAGGCTCCCTATGGTGTAGCCGCGCTAACCGCTTCACCAAGCCGAGAAGGCTTTATCATCTCTCACGTAGGTTCATCAAACGGAAGAGAGAACATGCATAGGTCATACGATTATTTTGTTGGGCTCGATGTTTCGCAGAGGACAACCTCGATCTGCGTCATCGACGGCGACGGCAAGAAATTCTGCGAAGGGAAATGTAATTCCCAGCCAGAAGACATTCGCGGCTGGCTGACCAATCGCGTTGAAGAAGGCAAAACGTCGAAGGTTGGTTTGGAGGCCGGCAACATGAGCAGTTGGCTTTACAGCGGCCTCGTGAAATTTGGCTTCGATGTCGTCTGCATGGAGACGTTCCAGGCTCATCGCTTCTTGGCCACCTACCGGAACAAAACCGACAAGAACGACGCCCGAGGCCTGGCGCAGCTCGTCCGAATGGGCGGAGAAGACTTCTTGAAGGTTGTCAGCATCCGCTCGCAAGCCTCGCAGGAAACCAGGGTGCTGCTGGCAATGCGTGATCACCTGGTCAGCCAGAAGGTCGGCCTCGAAAATCATATCGCCGGCGTCCTCAAACCATTCGGAGTCATCGTCGAACGCGGTAACGTGACGGCGGAAACCTTCTACAAGCGGACCCTTGAGGGGCTGGCGGAGGCCGAGCGAAACGGCGTTCATGTCAGGCCGTATGTGTTGCCATCGCTCAATCTCTACATGGAGGCGGTGGAGAAGATTGCGCCATTGACAGAAAAGATTCAAGCGATCGCCAATAGTATCGAAATGGTGCGGCGATTTATGGATATTCCCGGCATAGGGCCGGTCACCGCTTTATCGTTCTATGCCGCTGTCGATAATCCGCAGCGCTTCCAGAAGTCGTCGGACGTGGCCGCTTACTTTGGGCTGACGCCGCGCCAGTTCCAGTCAGGGGAGACGAACTTCATGGGCGGTATCTCCCGCCGCGGCGATCCGGCAACCCGCCGTGTCCTCGTTAGCAGCAACAGTCTTGCTCTCAGGCACACAACAATGGAACAGCCTGAAAGCTTGGGGCGTACGTCTGGCGAAACGTATTGGCTTCTCCAAAGCCCGGATCGCCGTCGCACGGAAGCTGGCGATGATCATGCACAACATGTGGCTGAACAATGATCGTTTCCGGCCAAAGAATCTGAGCCCTCAAGAACGCATCAAGCTCAAACAGGAGCTAATTGTTGTTGCCTCGAAATCCGGACGGGTCGCCACGGCGGCCGTCTGAACGAAAACCCCGGTGAGTTCTGAAGCCGGGGGTCTTGCAGCAAGACGGCAGATGGGTGAGCGACGTTCGGTCGGGTGGCTGGTTGACCGGGATCTTCCCGATCAACGCTGAAGCCGTGGCCCCTATTGGTCCCACCTGTTTGTTCTTATTGAACATCATAATGTAGCCGCCGCGATCGGAAGAAGGCAGCGTGACTACGGAGAGACTGATGATCTTGCGAGCAGGACAACAGCGCTGAAACTTGAAATGTCGGAGCAATCCGGCAACGACAGCCTGTTGCCTTCAGAGCTTCGCGTGCAAACCGAAAGCCCAACAAAATCAGAGACGATGTAGGAAACAAGAAGAAGATTGACACCCGCGCGGCTAGAGTGCGGCGCCGTAACGGCCGGCACCAAACCGCTAGCGGGGTTTCCACGCCCCAGGGCAGCGCGTACCGCCCCGCCCGATTCATAACCGTTTGGCAGCCTGCGATCTAGCATTACAGTTGCCGTTTTGATTTGAAGTGAGCGCGCTGAGCGGCAGCCTGGTGAGCCCTGCGCCAGCAAGACCATGCGATGATGTGTGCGGGTTGGATCCGCTTTCGCGCGAGTCGGATGGCAACGCGGCGAATTTCCTGGATCGACCAACGGATCAGTGGCGGCGTGGTGATGCTTTGGCTTTTGCCGGCGGGCGGCGTTTGGTTTTTTTGGGTGGCGGATTAGCGCGATGTCGGATCGCCGCCATCATGGCGAAGGCGAGCATCACCAGGGACACATGACGGTGCCACCCATGCCAGGATCTGCTCTCGTTGTGATCGAGGCCGAACTCGTTTTTCGCGGTTTCAAAGCTGTCCTCGATTGCCCATCGATGGCCTTCAACCGCGACCAGCGTTTCAATTGATGTGCCTGCTGGACACCAGGTGGTGAAGAAGGCGAGGTCATCGTCGGCGATGCGACGGCGGATCAGGAGACCGCGCGTCCACACACCATCATTTGTGCGGTTGAACTGACCGGCCTCGAGATCGGCCAATTCGAGATAACACCAGTCGTGCAGCCGCGGCCCTTTGGTTCCGGCTCCCGCCGACAGGCGCTTCCAGTCAGATGAGCGCCGCGTCCGGGCGATGTCTGCAGCCGTCCCGGCGACCGGCGATCGCTTGCCCCAGGATCGAAACACATGAGCGCTGCTGACCCCAAGCACGTAGCCTTTGCCTGCCCGACGCAGTTGCTGTTCGATGTCGCCAACACCGTAGACGGTATCACCGGCAACCCACTTGAATGGGACAGACGCGGCTATCGCGCGTGCGATCATTCTTGTCGCAAGCTTCGGTTTGGTCGCAAAGCCGACGTCGGCAGGCACATATGCGGCTTTTAGACGGTCGGGATCGTCGGTCCATTCCTTCGCAAGATACAACGCCCGATCGATGAACGCATGACCATGACGCGAAACGTAGGTCGCGAAGACCCCGATCTGGCAGTTCGTAATCTTCCCTGCCGAACCCGTGTATTGCCGCGCCACGCCGCAGGACGCTTTGCCCTGCTTGAGAAAGCCGGTCTCGTCGATCACCAGCACCGCATCGTCATCCGCCAGATGCTCGATGACATAGTCGCGCACGATATCGCGCAGGGCATCCGCGTCCCAATCTCCACGACCCAGAATGGCCTGCTGCCGCCAGGGGCCAGGATCGCCTGCCGCCTCGGCGCGCATCCAACCGGTCTTGCGCGGCTCGTCTCCGAGCAGGCCTTCCAGGAACAGGCCGGCATTCGCTGCAATACGCTGTTGCGTGAACAACGGACGTATCCGCTGCTTGATTTCTCGAAGCGACGCCGCCCACAACGCAAGCGTCTCCTCAATCGACGCTGCTTGCGTCCATGATCTCCGAATCATGGTTGCCTATGGATTCAGACGTCTCTCAAAAAGGCAACTGTAGTGCTAGGATCAGGACCCATTAATTTTCTTGCGGTTTGCCTGATTGGCTGATTCACTGGTGTCGTGAGGGGGCCGCCGCCATGGCTGATTTGTTTTTGCTGTCAGAGGCGCAGATGCGCCGGATCGAACCGTATTTTCCGTTATCGCACGGGATCGCGAGGGTCGATGACCGGCGGGTGGTCAGCGGCATCATCTTCGTCATCCGAAACGGGCTGCGCTGGCGCGATGCGCCGCGCGAGTATGGCCCGCACAAGACCATCTACAATCGGTTCGTGCGCTGGAGCCGGCTCGGCGTGTTCAATAAAATCTTCGCCGAACTGGCCCGCAAGGCCGGCAAACCATCCCGGTTGATGATCGATGCCACGCATTTAAAGGCGCATCGCACCGCTGCGAGCCTTTTTAAAAAGGGCCTGTTCCCAGGCGTATCGGGCGCACCAAGGGCGGCCTGAACTCGAAGCTGCACGCCGTATGCGATGGTCAGGGACGTCCCGTCATCCTGCTGCTCAGCGAAGGCCAGATGAGCGATTACAAGGGCGCTGCATTGATGCTCGATGCGTTGCCGCCCGCCAGGCAGTTGCTCGGCGACAAAGGCTACGACGCCGACTGGTTCCGCCAGGCGCTTGCCGCGCGCGGCATCACGGCATGCATTCCGTCGAAGTCCAATCGCAAGACGCCGATCGAGCATGATCGTGTGCTCTATCGCCAGCGCCACAAGATCGAGAACATGTTCGGCAGGCTGAAGGACTCGCGGCGCATCCATACACGCTACGACCGATGCGCCCATACCTTCTTGTCAGCCATCTGCATCGCAGCCGCCGTCATCTTTTGGCTCTGATCAATGAGTCCTGACCCTAGCACTACTTTGGCAGATTTTGCGATTGATGGGCGCAACTGGATTCCCGAATCAGATTTTCAATGATTCATGGGTGGTCGGCTTTTGGAGGGCCGACCATGGTGGACACGGGGTCGAAGTGGGAAGACGAGCTTGGACGCTGGCTCAAGCCATTCCTGGATCGTTTAGGTCACAAGGCCCGGCGGCGGATGTGTCCGCTGTATGTTTCGGGACTGATTGGACCGGGTGATCGCAAGAGCGTCCAGCCGATGGCGGCGCGGCTGGCACCAAACGACTATGACCAGTTGCACCATTTCATCGCTGATGGCGTCTGGGATGCGGCGCCGTTGGAGTCAGAATTGCTCGTTCAGGCCGATCGCCTTGTCGGCGGCAAAGATGCGGTGTTGGTCATCGACGACACGGCGATGCCGAAGAAGGGCGATCGTTCGGTTGGTGTCGCTCCGCAATATGCCTCGTCGCTCGGCAAGACGGCCAATTGCCAAACATTGGTGTCGCTGACGCTTGCGCGGGGTGAAGTGCCGGTCATGGTGGCATTACGTCTCTTCGTTCCCGAGAGTTGGACGAGCAATCCGGGGCGTTTGAAGCGTGCGGGCGTTCCAGTCGAGCACCGCGCAGCGCGGACCAAGCCAGAGATCGCCTTGGCGGAGATCGATCGCGTGATAGCAGCCGGTGCTCGCTTCGGCTGTGTGCTGGCGGATGCCGGTTACGGGCTCAGCGCGCCGTTCCGTCAGGGGCTCACGACACGCGGCCTTGCCTGGGCCGTCGGAATTCCTCGTCACCTGAAGGTGTATCCGGTCGGGGTTAAACTGATCTGGCCGGTTGCTGGTCGGGGCCGTCCCCGCAAGCGGCACATTCCGGATATCCTATCGAGGGCGGCCGAAGATATGCTGGCCAATGCCAAGTGGCAAAATGTGAGTTGGCGAAACGGTACCAAGGGTCGGCTGGAAGCTCGCTTCGCCGCTGTTCGCGTGCGAACCGCCGATGGGCCACCTCAGCGGATCAAGGACATGGGCCAGCAGCATCTTCCGGGGGACGAAGCCTGGCTCATCGGCGAACACAGGACGTCGGGAGAGAAGAAATATTATCTCGCCAATCTGCCGGCCAAGACGAAGCTGCGCGCGTTAGCTGCCACGATCAAAGCCCGATGGATTTGCGAACAGGCCCATCAGCAGTTGAAAGAGGAACTCGGGCTTGATCACTTCGAGGGACGATCCTGGCAAGGCCTCCATCGTCACGCGCTCATGACCATGATCGCTTACGCATTCCTCCAACATCGCCGTCTCGCACAAGCGGGGCGGAAAAAAAAGAATCAACGGCCCACCGCCACAGCCGAGTTTGCCGGCCGTGCGCCACGCCATCGTCGAACTCATTCTTCGACCACCAAATCAGCGATGCCCATACTGCAGAAGACAAATCAGCGAAAAACAGCGGCGTGAATAGATCTGCCAAAGTAGTGCTAGGATCAGGACCCATTAATTTTCTTGCGGTTTGCCTGATTGGCTGATTCACTGGTGTCGTGAGGGGGCCGCCGCCATGGCTGATTTGTTTTTGCTGTCAGAGGCGCAGATGCGCCGGATCGAACCGTATTTTCCGTTATCGCACGGGATCGCGAGGGTCGATGACCGGCGGGTGGTCAGCGGCATCATCTTCGTCATCCGAAACGGGCTGCGCTGGCGCGATGCGCCGCGCGAGTATGGCCCGCACAAGACCATCTACAATCGGTTCGTGCGCTGGAGCCGGCTCGGCGTGTTCAATAAAATCTTCGCCGAACTGGCCCGCAAGGCCGGCAAACCATCCCGGTTGATGATCGATGCCACGCATTTAAAGGCGCATCGCACCGCTGCGAGCCTTTTTAAAAAGGGCCTGTTCCCAGGCGTATCGGGCGCACCAAGGGCGGCCTGAACTCGAAGCTGCACGCCGTATGCGATGGTCAGGGACGTCCCGTCATCCTGCTGCTCAGCGAAGGCCAGATGAGCGATTACAAGGGCGCTGCATTGATGCTCGATGCGTTGCCGCCCGCCAGGCAGTTGCTCGGCGACAAAGGCTACGACGCCGACTGGTTCCGCCAGGCGCTTGCCGCGCGCGGCATCACGGCATGCATTCCGTCGAAGTCCAATCGCAAGACGCCGATCGAGCATGATCGTGTGCTCTATCGCCAGCGCCACAAGATCGAGAACATGTTCGGCAGGCTGAAGGACTGGCGGCGCATCCATACACGCTACGACCGATGCGCCCATACCTTCTTGTCAGCCATCTGCATCGCAGCCGCCGTCATCTTTTGGCTCTGATCAATGAGTTCTGACCCTAGGTCCCTTCGGTAGATGACTGATTGCTGGAAATTTCCGGCACCTCGGCGCGGCATGCGACCGTGATTCGAGAAAGGGGTTGGGCGTCGCCCTGCCGGGCCGGGCCGGGCCGGGCTGGCGGCTGCGCTGAAGCCCCGCATACGGGGCTTCCCCCTCGCGGGCGGCCATCCCTGACGCAAGAGCGCAGTGCAGCGGCCAACACCGGCTATAAAACCCGGGACCATTCGGCAGATCATGGAGCGACGGCCTCTTGGTCCCCGAGACCGTCGCGGTCAGCTTAGCCATTGGATATATCGGGTCTGACGTTAAACTCCGTCATCGAAGGACGATTCGTCGTCCTCCCCCGCATGATCAAATGTTGTTCGTAGATCCTGCACGTCAACATTGGTGTCGGCGGACGGATAAACGTGGCAGAAGCGGTACTCAAACTGACGGCGTTGGACGCTCCGCCCTATCGGGAGCTTCCTCAGAACATTGAGGCCGAGCAAGCGCTGCTTGGCGCCATTTTCATCAACAATGATGCGTTCTATCGCGTTGCCGACTTCCTGAAGCCGAACCATTTCTTCGAACCTCTGCATGGCCGCATGTTCGAGCTCATGAGCGAGCTGATCCGCTCGAACCGAATTGCCAGCCCGATCACGCTGAAGGCCTTCCTTCCCGCGACACTCGACATCGCCGGACTATCTGTCGCGCAATATCTCGCGCGCCTGGCCGCGGAAGCGACGACCGTTATCAACGCACCCGATTATGGCGGCACCGTCTACGATCTCGCGGTGCGACGCGAGCTGATCAAGATCGCGGAGGACATGCTCGGCAGCGCCTTTGACGCGGCGGTGGATTGCGCACCCCAAGATCAGATCCAGCATGCCGAGCAGCTGCTCTACGACATCGCGGAAACCGGACGCTATGGCGGCGGCTTCGAGACGTTCGAGACCGCACTCGACAGCGCCATCGATCGTGCTGCGCAGGCGTATCAATCCGACGGCAGACTCTCCGGCCTCGCAACAGGGCTCAAGGATCTTGACGCCAAAATGGGTGGCCTCCAACCGACCGACCTCATCATCATCGCCGGCCGCCCCGGCATGGGGAAGACCTCGCTCGCGACCAATATCGCGTTCAACGTCGCAAGCGCCTACGATCCGATACAACAGGTCGACGGCTCGTTGAGGCCCGCCGCCGGAGGGATCGTCGCTTTCTTCTCGCTCGAGATGTCGTCGGAGCAGCTTGCCACACGTGTGCTCTCGGAACAGGCTGAGGTCCCCTCCTCCGGTATCCGGCGCGGCGAGATCGCCGAGACCGATTTCGAGAGGCTTATCGAGCATCGCCAGAGAATGCGGCGTCTGCCGCTGTTCATCGACTAGACCGGCGCGCTCTCCATCGCCCAGCTCGCAGCCCGCGCGCGCCGCCTGAAGCGACAGCGCGGCCTGCACCTCATCGTCGTCGACTATATTCAGCTCATGCAGGGAAAGACCCAGCGCGCCGCGCAGAACCGCGTGCAGGAAATCACCGAGATTACAACCGGCCTGAAAGCGCTGGCCAAAGAACTCAACGTCCCGGTCATCGCGCTGTCCCAGCTCTTGCGCGGGGTAGAAAACCGCGACGAAAAGCGGCCGCAGCTCGCCGACCTGCGTGAGTCTGGCTCGATCGAACAAGATGCCGACGTCGTCATCTTCGTCTATCGCGAAGAGTATTATCTGAAGAACAAGGAGCTCCGGCCCGGCACCGAAGACCATCTCGCATGGGAATCGGAGATGAAAGACGCGCGCGGCAAAGCGGAAGTCATCATCGCGAAGCAGCGGCACGGTCCGACAGGGACAGTCGGCATAACCTTTCAGGGTGAATTCACCCGCTTCTTCGATCTGGCGAAGCAGAACCAGGCGCCGCCGCGATCAGAATAGGTCGCCAAGCGCAGGCTCGATTTTACGGCGTGCTGAGAAGCTGACGCCCACATATTCACCCTATTAAGCGGCATTCTCCGTCAATCGAACAGGTCGGCCCTGCGCGTGCATCAGAATACATGCGTGATGCGCGGGTCGCTGAGACTTTGACATGCGGCGTTCTGCTTCCGGGGAAGGACCACCCCGCTCTCGAATGGGCTTTCCTTGGTCCGGGCGCGGCCTTCCACGATCAACCCGCAAAGGGGTTCGCTACGCAAGCGTGCGACCTCTTCGGCTTCGCCTGCGAGGTGACCGCGGCCGCGTCCGAACACATCGGCGCCTGTCGAGCGGGGATGGTCCCCGCCCCAAGACGGGAGCCTCACGATGTCGCAGAATCTCACCCTCGCTCAGGATCACGCCCTTGATCTCGCCCGCACCTTGATGGTGCCGGTCGTTCTCTTTCAGGTCGACGACGAATTTGGCGTCATGGTTTCCAGCGAATATGACGGCGAAGAAGCAGCCATCATGCACGATTATGATCCGTTTGAGATTATGGAGAGCTGACGCCAGCCCCGTTACTCAAACGACCGAAGCGCCGGGCTCGTGGCCCGGCGCTTCTTCTTGGCGCTGCACATAATTCTGAGCTTCAAATCGATCTCTCATCAACAGGGAGATCAAGAATGTCCAAGTCTCTTAAACCTCAACTCTGTACCGACGATCCCGCCAACATCCTCGCTCCGTTTATCAAGGGCTATCGCGAACACTTCGAAGCCGGCCGCTATGCTGTCAAACGGATTCGCCTTTATGTGGCCAGCGTCTTTCATTTCGGGGATTGGATGCGTGCGGAAGGCTACGCCATCCATGATATTGGCGAAGTAGTCGTTAGCCGGTTCCTTTCTGGCCACCTGTCGAGTTGTACCTGTTCGCACCCTGTACAAAATCATCTGATCACCAATCGAGCCGCTCTCAACCACCTCATCCGCATCTTGCGGGCGCAAGGAATGGTGAGCTGCCCAACGATTGATGCGCTCATGCACGAACTTGCGCTGTTCGACGCCAAGATGGCGGAAGTCTGGGGCTTGTCCCAAGGGACACGCGATCACCGATGCCGGATCATCAGACGGCTGCTCAAAGCTCAATTTGGATCTGGGCCAATCGACCCGACATCGATCACGCCGTCAAGTATTCGCGGCTTCGTTCTGGGCGACGCCACATGGAGCGCGAACACGATCCGGGTCATGGCCGGTGCAGTCCGGTGTTATCTTCGGTATCGCAAGCTCCTGGGCGACAATGTTACCGATCTGATCCGCGCTGTGCCGCAGCCGGCTTGCTGGAGTCAAAGCACGTTGCCGGAAGCCCTTTCCGACGATGAGTTGCAGCAGCTTTTCCGGTCCTTTGATTCCGACTGCCCATCGCGACGGCGTGGCTATGCGATCGTGCGATGCCTTGCCGATCTCGGCCTCAGAAGCAGTGAGGTCGTTCGGCTGAGCCTCGATGACATAGATTGGCAAACTGGAACTGTCCGGATCACCTTCGGCAAAGGGCGCAGAGCTGACGTATTGCCGCTGCCGGCCGCGACAGGTGAAGCCATTGCCGACTACCTCTTGCACGAACGGCCCAAGACGCCATGCCGCAACATATTCGTTCGGCATGTCGCGCCTATTGGTAGCCCCGTGGGCCGACGCGTCGTTCAGCAAGCCGTCCATGCCGCCTATCGCCGGCTGGGTTGGGATCGCACCCGCGTCCATATTTTGCGGCATACCTTGGCCACCCGGCTCGTCAACACCGGCGCGCCGATGAAGCAGATCGCCGATGTTATGCGCCACCGTAGCATCGTGACCTCGGCAACTTACGCCCGTGTCGATGTCGCCCGGCTATCAGCTGTCGCCCTGTCCTGGCCCGGGAGCGCAGCATGAGCACATCAGACACCATGCTGTCGCGGGCAGAGGCCTATCTCGCCGAACGGCGCCGTCTCGGCTTCGCACTGGACCGATCAGGAAGTCAGATACAAGCCTTTGCGCGCTTTGCGGATGGGAGCGGCCACGAAGGATCTCTGACCTCCGCCATCGTGCTCCGATGGGCGAAGCAAGAGGCGCAGTTCTCAGACCCCTATTCGTGGGCCAGGCGGGTCGATGTCCTTCGCCCGTTCGCTCGCTATCTTATCGATCTCGATCCTCGCACCGTGTTTCCAACCGGTTTTCCGTTCGGTCGTTCAAAACGCCGACTAGCACCGCATATCTACACACCAGCGGAAGTCGGGGCGTTGATCGAAGCAGCGGGCCGCCTCACGCCGCACGACGGGTTGACACTGGCGACCTTCACAACGCTCTTTGGTTTGCTGGCGGCGACGGGCCTGCGGATATCCGAGGCGTTGGGTCTACGGTGCGGCGACCTCGACAATAGGCAACAACAGCTCACCATACGGCGCGGCAAATTCCAGCGAACCCGGCTCGTTCCGCTGCATTCGACCACCACCCAGGCGTTGCGACGTTATCTGCGCGTACGCTCCAGATATGGTCCGATGGATATCACCGCGTCGCTCTTCTTGTCCGAGAAGACTGGCGCGCCGCTTCGATACAGTGAGGTGCGGGGCGTGTTCCTTGGCCTCTCGGCCGAGTTGGGAATCGTCCCCCGCGGTGGCCATCGATTCATACGCATTCATGACCTGCGACACACCTTCATCTGTCGGCGCTTGATGCTGTGGCAGGAGAACGGCGCGGATATCAACAATGCCATGATGGCGCTCTCGACCTACGTGGGACACGTCAGCATCGGAGATACCTATTGGTATTTGCAGGCCGTGCCGGAACTGATGGCAATCGCCAGCACCCGCTTCGAGGAACAAGCAATCATGATCAGGGAGGTCGATCATGACTGATGCGAGCCTACATCCATCGTTCCCGACGTTGTTGCAGCATTTTTTCGTCGACCACTTGCGTCAACAGCGGGCTGTCAGCCCGAACACGATCGCAGCCTACCGCGACACATTCCAATTGCTCATGGTCTATATGGAGAAGGCTATCGGCAAGTCGCCGACCAACCTCGCGCTCCGCGATCTGGATGCGACGTTGATCCTTGGCTTTCTCGATCATCTCGAGCGGGATCGCGCCAACAGCGTACGTAGCCGCAACGCCCGTCTGTCGGCGATCCGATCGTTCCTGAAGTACGCCGCCCATCACGACCTCTCGGCTCTGGCCACCATCGAGCATAGCCTGGCAATTCCTTCAAAGCGACATGACAAGCCTGTGCTCGGCTTTCTGGCCAGACCGGAGATGGAGGCGATCATAGCGGCGCCCGATCAGCGGAGCTGGGTAGGACAACGGGATCGCGCGCTGTTCGTGTTGCTCTACAACACCGGCGCACGCGTATCGGAGGCCCTCAATCTAAGAGTCGGCGACGTCATTCTGGACATATCGCCTGTGGCACATCTGCATGGGAAAGGACGGAAGCGGCGAAGCGTGCCACTTTGGAAGACAACAGCCAGCACTCTTCGACAATGGAAGCGGCAACTCGCCAGAGCAGAGGATGCCGACTTCCTGTTTCCGAATGGCGCAGGCGGGAGGTTATCGCGCTCAAGCGTGACCCAACGTCTCGCTCTGGCGGTCGAGCATGCCATCCGGCAGCACCCTCGGCTCGTCGGTCGAACGGTCTCGCCACATACCATTCGCCATACCACAGCAATGCACCTCCTTCAGGCAGGCGTCGACATCACGGTGATCGCCCTTTGGCTCGGGCATGAAAGCCCCACAACAACTCACATGTATCTGGAAGCTGATCTGGCCATGAAGGAAGAAGCGCTCCGCCGACTGCAGCCAGTGAACGCTGCACCAGCCCGCTATCGCCCGCCGGATCAGCTTATGGCATTCCTCCAAAGCCTTTGATTATGTGCAGCGCCAAGAAGAAGCGCCGGGCCACGAGCCCGGCGCTTCGGTCGTTTGAGTAACGGGGCTGGCGTCAGCTCTCCATAATCTCAAACGGATCATAATCGTGGTTATGTGGATATCCGCATAATCACGAATACGACCCATGGTCCCCGGCTCATTGAGCCGGGGACCGCTGCCGCTGGCGCCATGCCGGTTGCAAGGGAAGCTTCGCCGCGGCCGGAGTCCGACATGTTGGACGGCTTGTCAGCACGCCCTTGCATCCGGCAGGCTTCGCGGCCGGTCGGTTCTGTTCCCGAAGCTTGCGGGACGAAAAAACAACCGAAGAAAGGGCCGGGTGGCGCACGGAGCGCGCTCGGTACGAAGAGATGGAAAAGAAGGATATTGAAGAGCTGCGCGCCAAGGTGGCCTGCGCGGCCATACTTGAAAACGACGGCTGGAAAATCGACCTGAAGGAGAGCACGCGCCGGGCGCTCAAATATCGGCGCGATGCGGATATCATCATCGTCATCCACGACGGTCGTGGATGGTTCGATCCGTTGTCGTCGGCCAAGGGCGATGTCTTCGATCTTGCCGAACGTCTCGGCGCCAGCGGATTCCCGGAAGCTTGCGATTGCGTCGCCGCTCTTGTCGGCTTCGTTCCGAGCTCGCCGGTCTGGACACGCGCGTCCAGGCCTACCGCGCTCACGTCCGTCGCCGACCGTTGGGCGTACCGGACAGTCCCGAGGCCCGGTTCGGCGACCTGGCGCTATCTCGCCGATCAGCGCTGTATCCCCGACAGCATCATTGTGGCGGCGATTGCTCAAGGTCGATTGCGCGAGGGTCCACAGGGCAGCATGTGGGCGGCACACGAAGACCCCGCCGGCCGCGTCATAGGCTGGGAAGAGCGCGGCCCGCGGTGGCGCGGGTTCGCCACCGGGGGGACCAAGGAACTGTTTCGCCTTGGGCAGGTCGGCTGTGAGCGAATCTGCATCACCGAAGCCGCGATCGACGCCATGAGCCTCGCCGCGATCGAGGTTCTGCGCGATGACACACTTTATGTCAGCACCGGCGGCGGCTGGTCTCCGGCCACGGATGAGGCCATCCGTGGCCTGGCCCGCCATGCGAACGCACGGCTTGTCGCCGCGACCGACAACAATCGGCAGGGCGACGTTTACGCCGATCGGATTCGCACCATCGCGGCGGAAGCGAGTGCCTTCTACGCACGATCGCGTCCCCGGGCCGGAGACTGGAATGAGGATCTGAAAATACTGGTGATGCGACTGGAGAAAGAGCTTGTCGTGGCCAGCGGGTAAGGTCGCCGATGCCGCCTGCCGGCCGGCGCGTCAAGGGAGGCTTCGCCCGCTTGGTCAGCGGCCCTTGACCCGCCGCGCCGGAGAGCCGGCCGCCCCAAGGTGTTTGCAACACCTGAAGGGAAGGACCAACCGATGCCTCTCTGGACCATTGAAACCACTTATCGCCTGCCGGTTTTCCGGCACAAGACCTACGAGGCCGAGACGCTGGCGCAGGCTTGCCGTCTTGCCATCGAGGATGAGAATTGGGACCGCGAGAAGCGCGACTACGAATCCGCTGGCGAAACCTATGTGACGGGAATCTGGTCGGGCGCAGACGCCGCCTATTCCGGCGCGGCTCAGCCGATCCCCTCGCATTACACCGAGACGCCGGTGCGGATCGCGCGACATTTCGAGGTGCTGCTCGGTCTCGTCAAGGTTCTGGCGAAGCCGGACCTGGAATCGCCCGATCCCAACTTCTGGCGCGAGCGCGCCCAGCCGGCGATCGCCAAGGCCGAAGCCATTCTTGCCGGCGCGTGCGCTCCCGACAGCACCGGGGACGAGGCGGCCTCGGACGCCGAGGCGATCGAGAAGGCGAAGGCCGCCGCGAAAACGGCGATGGCCTCAATGGCGCATCCTGAGCACATCGATCTCGATGAGCGGCGAGAAGGCGTCATCGCCTTCATCGACCGCGCGACGCCGGATGGCAGGCAAAGCGTGATCGAGGACGTCGCGTTCGACGACGATCGCATCCACCCGGCTGCCGACGAAGCTCACATCGGCCAACAATAGTCTCGACGAACCGCGCGTCGTGGCCCGCAACCCTGCCGGGCCATCGCACCCTAGACCCGTGAGCTCGGAAAACGCTGGGCGCAGCATCTCGCCTGTCAACGGGCATGCCGTTCCCGCATCGCAGACGATGCGTGACAGCCGAGACCTGTCTGCGCCCGGCCGCGCATCCATCGCAACGCGGTCAGGAGCGAAGGACAATGTGCAGGGTTCTCAACAAGCATCACGCAGGCGTGCCGGCGGGCGCCGTCTATATCGGCCGCGGCTCGAAATGGGGCAATCCGTTCCGGATTGGCCCTGATGGCGACCGGGCGGCCGTCATCGTAAAACACGCGCGCTGGCTCGCCGACCAGCATGATCTCTTGCGCGCGCTCGACGAGCTGCGTGGTCGCGACCTCGTCTGCTTCTGCGCGCCGCGCGCGTGCCACGGCGATCTCCTGCGTCGTCTCGCAAATGCGTCGCGCGACGAGCGGATCGCGTGGTGGCGCGGCGTGAGAGCCGCTGCGTGAGCGTCGGAGGGACGGTCCTTTCATGAAATGGGGAGGACTGAAGAAGCATGAAATCGCTGCCGCATGCCCGGCCGACGCGTCAAGGGTGCGCTGCGCCCGCGTGCCGCGGCCCCTGACCCGACGGCCGGAGAGGCGGCCGCCTGGAGATGTTTTCGACATCTTCAGGAAAGGGCGAGGCGATGGACAGAGGAGAGGTCGCGATCGCGCTGTTGCGCGCGATCGGCATCCAGGAGTTGGAATATTCGTTAGATGGCGGCGGCGACTCGGGCGATTCGACGCTCGAGAGAATCCAGCATGTCGATGGCCGGTTGCTCGACAGGCTGCCCGATATTCCGACTGGCATCGATGGCACAGGCCGGGCGCGCACTCTCTCATGGCTCCTTGACGATCTCGTTGCCGATCTCCCCGAAGGCGATTGGGTGAACAACGAGGGGGGCTACGGCACCGTCATCATTCGTCCCTTCGAGGAAGATGACGACCTCCGCTTCGAATGCGACATGACCTTCCGCGAGGAGGGCGACTATGGCGGCGAAGACGATGACGAGGAATTCGAGGACGAGGATTTCGATTCCGATGATGACGGCGCCGAGGATGCGGAGGCGGTGTCATGAACGCCCCCATCTGGTCCGACCTCGAAACCTCCGCGTTCGAAACGCTCGTCGGCCGCTGCGCAACCGTGGCGCTGCGCAAGTCCGACAGTCGTATCGCAGCGCTACTCGCGCTGATGGCTCTGTCACATGCCCGGCTTGCTGCCGACGTGCATGACAATCACCTCGAAGCCGAGCTTTGCGTCCATCCCGCGCCTCCGGGCCACGGTCCCGCGGCGGAGCTGCTGGATCATATCACTTGTGTCGTGAGCGACGTCGCGCGCTGTGCGCGTGGCGAGACGCGTCTCGACATTTCAGCCCGGCTCGACGATTGGGGTTATGCGTTTCTCATGGTCGATCTTCTCGGCGATGGCGCGCGCGAAGCCGAGCTCACCGCCATGGCCGAGTGTGTCGGCGCCGCGCTGACGCGCGTTCACAAGCGCGTCGAGGAACTGTGCACGCAGCATCTCCGCGCCGTCCTGACGCGCGATGCCCCGCAGGCCGCGTTCCTGTCGCGAGGCCTCACGCTGCAGGCCGAGTGGCTGCTCGCGCCATATCTCTCCGGCGATGCATCCCGGCCGGACATCCTGGTCCGACGCGCACAGGCCCTGGGCCTGTTCGGAAGCCTCGTCTCGGCGTTGCGAGAGCCTGCCATCACGGAGGTCGTCGATCGCGGCGAACCCCTGACGCCGGCGCTTGCGGGACATCTCGGGTTAACCGAGGCCGAGCTGCGCGCTTTTCGCGGCTCGCGCGACGTCCCTGCATCGATCGAGCAATGGGACGATTTCGTGGTCGCGGCGCGGCGGCTCAAGACCTATTCGGTCCCGCGCCACGAATGGCCAGGCGGCGGAGAGCCGGAAACACCGTCAGCATGGCAAAACTCACCCTGGCTGCGATCGCCGCGCACGCATCTCATCCGGCCGGACTATCTCGACGAAAAAGAAGCAGGCGTTCAGGACGCTATCCTGGCGCTAAAAGACGATCTCATTCGTCCGCTGGTCGCCGATCGCCTGCCGCACGCCGACTTACGCAACACCGCCATCGCGCATCTCGCAAGCGAGCTCGATTTTCCACAAGCGCGACACGGTTGCGCCGATTATCGAACGTTTTTGCTCGGTCTGCATCGGGCCGTCATCGGGACCCGCAAGCCGAAGGCGTTTCAGGAGGCGGCCGCGCTGTGGCATCGCCGCGCCGCGTCGCTCTCGGCGCTGCGCCACGAGCATACGGCGGAACGGCCCGGCTGGCCGGCGCTCTGCGCGGCCTGGCGATCGCACGACGGCCGCTATGAGGTTGTGGCTCTGACCTCTGCCAGCGATCTGGTGCTCGAAGGCAACGCGATGCAACATTGCGTCGGCGGCTATTACGATGTCTGCCGCCGTGGCGACACACAAATCCTGTCGTTGCGTCGCGACGGCCACCGCGCCGCCACCGTCGAGATTGCGCTCGAAGGCCCAATTGAGGCGCCGGCATTGAAGGTCGGCCAATTCAAGGCGATCCGGAATACCCGACCAGCCGACGACCTCCATGATGCATTGCGCGACTTCCTGCGCGATCTGCGTTCTCAGGCGCACGCCATGAATGCGGCGACGCTCGCCCGCTATCGCCGGCGCATGCACAAACGTGGGGATTATGCGTGGCGCAGCGACGCGCTGCCATTGGATCACGCGCGCGAGGCTTATCCACTTTACCGGCCGCTGCTGCCGCGTCTGGCGCCGGCGAGCTTCGACCTCTGGTGCGCCGAAAGCGGTCTCGTCGACACCATTGACCGGGCTTTCGCAGCACTCGGCGAAAAGTCCCGAGCGTCCCCGCGCTGACCTTCTCCCTTTCTCGTTCATCACCTCAAGGAGGCAATCATGCATCCCTACGATCACGCACGCTCGTCCGCACGTCGCTTTGGCGGACAGTGGCAGGTTTACTACCCCTGCCATGCCTGGTTCGATGCGACGAAATCGATCCAGTGCCGCTACACGCACCGCGCGCTGCGGCATCATCTCGAGGGGGTCGAGGTAGCCGTCGCCGTCTTCGGACCCGCGATTCAGAACAGCGACGGCGCCAAAATCGACCTTCGTCAGGTCGGGCTTCAGCATCTCGACGAGGATTGCGGCCTGATCCCGCAGGCGCGCGATTGGCTGATCGACCTTGATGGGCCGGATTGGCTTCCGGAAGAAGTCCCCGGTTCCGCCGAGCTTGCGGCGGCCAGCGCGCGGCGTTTTGGCGGCGAACCCGGGCATTATCGCGCTCTGCACGACTGGTTCCTGGCGACGCAGAGCTGGTGCATCGGCGCGGAGCACCTGCTGTTTCGCCATCATAGCTTCGGGATCTTCGAGGCGGAAACCCGCTTCGGACCCGCCCTCGACATCGGCAGTGAACGGCGCGTGCCGACGCGCGTGGTGGCGGAACGCCACGTCCAGACCGTGCTGGGTCGCGTTCCCGCGGCCGTCGACGCGCTGCGCCGGATCAAAGGCGCCCGCTGGATGCTTCAGGCGACCTCGCCTCAGAAGCTCGGTCTCGACTGAGATCCATCATCAAGAACCCACAAGAACCGAAGGAGAAAAATCATGAGCAATCCCGATGTTCGGAATTTCGTTGTCGTTTCGACCGCCCACGTCACCGAGCAGACGGCGCGCTGCCTCGACAACACTCCGACAAAAGAATGGCCCTGCCTCGGTGGCCCTTACGGTGAGTACGGATGGTTTGTTTATGCCCATGAGGAGAATGGCGATCCGGGTCCGGACGCGATTCCTGACGACCTCTTTGTCGTCATGACATGGGGACGAAAGCACGGCTTTGACTACATCCTCTTCGATTGTGATGGCGATCTTGTCGAAGACTTGCCGAGCCACGATTGGTGATGCGGTTCGCCGCACCGTTTCAAAGGATGCCACGAAGGGCGGCCGCTCCGCTCGCGCGGATCGGAGACCAAAAACCGAGAAAGAGAAAAAAGAAGAAAATGAAAGGAATGAAAATCCGCTGCCGCATGCCCGGCCGGCGCGTCAAGGGTAAAGCTTCGCCCGCGTGCCGCGGCCCTTGACCCGCCGGACCGGAGAGGCGGCCGCAACGGAGGTGTGACGAAGGACTGAAGTGATGAGGAGATCAGGTGGATCGCTCGCGCTTCAGCCCGGCCAGGCTGAAAGGAGCCGCCGATGCACACCTCACCGACCATCCGCAAAGTCTTCGAGGGCGTCGCCACACGTCCCGAGATGTATCGCATGTTTAACCGCCATCGTGGCGATCCGGCGATGACCAAAAGCGATGCCCAGCATCTCTTCGCCGGCGAGTGGTTCGAGATCGCCGAGCGCGAGCATGACTACATGCTCGAGATCCTGCCGCCGCTGTGGATGCGCGCCGACATGTTCGCGATGCGCGAGTTCATGACCGGCAATGTCACCAGCGTCTTCTTCTCGCTATGGATCGACGGCCGCAAACGCTTCTTCCACGGCTATTGCGATCTTTCCGATCGCGGCGCGCCGGAGCGCATGAAGCAGGCGATCGTCGAGCGCCAGTCCCGACCGATCCGCGCCATGACGCACGACGAGCGCCTCGAGCATATCTGGTCGAGCACCCACGATGATTATCGTGGCTATGCCGGCCCCGGCTGGCCCGCCGCTCTGCAGGGCAAACGCACGGTGCTGGTCTACTGCGGCGGAGCCGGCACGGTGCTGAAGCCGCTCGACGATCTCTCCGACGAGGAGATTGCCGCCAAGCTGCCTGTGCAACTCCGCCATCTTCCGCCACTCGCTGCCTGAGCAGGGGAGCAGTCCCATGCAGGGCGCCTACGACCGGCTTCGCGTCCATGTCTTCGCGTCATGGCGCGACGTCGTGCGGGCTGCGAACACCGCATCGCCAGAAAGCATCGCCGCGATCCGGCGATGAGAGAAGCCCGCAAGCGCTTCTACCGCGACATGCTCGGCTGCCATCAACGGCACCAGGATCTCGTCCGCACCTTCCGGTTCTGAGACCCGATCAGGGCCCGTCCCCTCTACCCCCGGCACGTCTCGCATCCCGCCGCACACAGGCGGCGGGACGATGGCGCGCGCCTTCATCACAAGGAGATTCCAATGGCGCAAAATGATCCCTTCACCCTCGATCTCTTCGGCAGCACCGCGCTGTCGGCCGGTCTCGGCCTCGGCGTGACCGCCTTCGCCGACAGCACGGTGGCGGCCCCGGACGACGACAATCCCGACCCGTCGGCAATGGCGCCCGCGAGTCCCGTCGCGGCCGTCGTCCGCGCGACCTCACCCGCACAACGCGAAAGCGGAACGAACTTTCATCTAGCCAGCGACCGCGCCTTGGCGAAAACCTGGAAAGATCGCGCCCGCGACAGCATCGCGGCGATCCGGCTCGCCACGGCCATCGACGTCGGCGCGCGTCCGGCGACCACCGACGAGCAGGCGCAGCTCATTCGCTTCACGGGATTCGGCGCCTCCGACCTCGCCAACTTTGTCTTCCGGCGGCCGGGCGAGACGGATTTCCGCAAGGGCTGGGACGCGATCGGCGAGGACCTGCAGGATGCTGTCGGCGCTCTCGACCATGCCTCGCTCGCGCGCTGCACCCAGTATGCGCACTTCACGCCGGAGTTCATCGTCCGCGCGATCTGGACTGGCCTTCGCAGTCTCGGCTGGCGCGGCGGGCGCGTGCTCGAGCCCGGCATCGGCACGGGTCTGTTTCCGGCGCTGATGCCCGAGGGGTTGCGAAATACCTCCCACGTCACCGGCATCGAGCTTGATCCCGTGACGGCGCGCATCGTGCGGTTGCTGCAGCCACGAGCACGGATCATCGCCGGCGATTTTGCGCGCACCGAATTGCCGGCGAGCTTCGACCTCGCGATCGGCAATCCGCCGTTCTCCGATCGCACGGTGCGCTCAGACCGGGCGTATCGATCGATGGGTCTGCGCTTGCACGACTATTTCATCGCGCGGTCCATCGACCTGCTCAAGCCGGGCGCCCTTGCCGCCTTCGTTACGAGTTCGGGCACGCTGGACAAGGCGGATACCGCCGCGCGCGAGCATATCGCCAAGTCAGCGGACCTGATTGCCGCGATCCGGTTGCCCGAAGGCAGCTTCCGCGCCAGCGCCGGCACCGACGTCGTCGTCGACGTCCTGTTCTTCCGCAAGCGCAAGTCCGGCGATGCCGAAGGCGATCTGTCGTGGCTCGATCTCGACGAGGTCCGCCCTGCGACAGATGACGAAGGCGCGATCCACGTGAACCGCTGGTTCAAGAAGCATCCCCAGTTCGTGCTCGGCACGCATGCCCTCGCCTCAGGTCCCTTTGGCGAAACCTACGCATGCCTTCCCCGCGAGGACCAGAATCTCGACACAGCGCTCTCGGCCGCGATCGCTCTCCTTCCGGAAGCGATCTATGACGGCGAGTCCGAGGTCGTCGATCCCGAACAGGACGATGCGATCGTTCCACCTGGCGTTGATCTTCCATGCGACCGGCATGTGCGCGAGGGCAGCTATTTCTTCGACAAGGCCCACGGCCTGACGCAGATCCTCGACGCGGAGCCCGTCGCAGTCACCGTCCGCAAGGGGCGCGGTGCCGAGGGCATCCCCGAGAAACATGTCCGCATCATCCGAAAGCTGATCCCGATCCGCGATGCGGTTCGCGAGGTGCTGAAAGCGCAGGAGCACGATCGGCCGTGGAAGGACGCGCAGGTCCGCCTGCGCATCGCCTGGTCGAACTTCGTTCGCGATTTCGGCCCGATCAATTTCACAACGGTGTCCATGACCGAGGACGAAGAGACCGGCGAGGTGCGCGAGACACATCGCCGCCCCAACATCCAGCCGTTCCTCGACGATCCCGATTGCTGGCTGGTCGCATCGATCGAGGACTACGATCTCGAGACCAATACCGCGAAGCCCGGTCCGATCTTCACCGAACGCGTGATCGCGCCGCCGTCAGCGCCAGCGATCAGCAGCGCGGCCGATGCGCTCGCGGTTGTTCTCAACGAGCGCGGCTGCGTCGATGTCAATTACATCGCCGAGCTGCTGCATCGCGACACCGACGATGTCGTCGCCGAACTGGGCAGCGCCGTCTTCCGCGATCCGGCCGACGGCTCGTGGCAGACGGCCGACGCCTATCTCTCCGGCCATGTCCGCGACAAGCTGAGGGCGGCAGAGGCCGCCGCGGCGCTTGACCTGTCCTATCAGCGCAATGTCACCGCGCTTCAGGGCGTGCAGCCTGCCGATCTGCGGCCCTCCGACATCACCGCGCGCCTCGGCGCGCCGTGGATTCCGGCCGCCGACATCGTCGCCTTCGTGCACGAGACGATGGGCGCCGAGATCAAGATCCACCACATGCAGGAACTGGCGTCGTGGACCGTGGAGGCACGCCAGCTCGGCTGGATGGCCGCCGGAACGTCGGAATGGGGCACCGATCGCCGCCATGCCGGCGAACTCCTGGCCGATGCGCTGAACAGCCGGGTCCCGCAGATCTTCGACACGATCAAGGACGTCGACAGCGAGCGGCGTGTGCTCAACGTCGTCGACACCGAGGCGGCGAAAACGAAACTCTCGAAGATCAAGGATGAATTCCAGCGCTGGATCTGGTCCGATCCGGATCGCACCGACCGTCTGGCGCGGGTCTACAATGACCGCTTCAACAACATCGCGCCACGAGCCTTCGACGGCTCGCATCTGAAGCTCCCGGGCGCCTCTGGCGCCTTTTCTCTTTATGGGCACCAGAAGCGCGGCATCTGGCGGATCGTGGCGGCCGGCTCGACCTATCTGGCCCACGCCGTCGGCGCCGGCAAAACCATGACTTTTGCCGCCGCCATCATGGAGCAGCGCCGGCTCGGCCTGATCGCGAAGGCGATGCTGGTCGTTCCTGGCCATTGCCTGGCGCAGGCGGCGCGCGAGTTCCTGGCGCTCTATCCCTCGGCTCGCATTCTGGTCGCCGACGACACCAACTTCACGAAGGACAAGCGCCAGCGCTTCCTGTCGCGCGCCGCGACGGCGACCTGGGACGCGATCATCATCACGCATAGCGCGTTTCGCTTCATCGGCGTCCCGTCGGCGTTTGAGCAGCAGATGATCCAGGACGAACTGGAGCTGTATGAGACCTTGCTGACCAAGGTCGAGAGCGACGACCGCGTCTCGCGCAAGCGACTCGAACGGCTGAAAGAGGGCTTGAAGGAGCGGTTGGAGTCGCTCGCGACCCGCAAGGACGATCTTCTCACCGTCTCCGAGATCGGCGTCGATCAGGTCATCGTCGACGAGGCACAGGAATTCCGGAAGCTCTCCTTCGCCACCAACATGTCGACGCTGAAGGGTGTCGACCCGAATGGCTCGCAGCGCGCCTGGGACCTCTACGTGAAGTCGCGTTTCATCGAGACAAAGAATCCGGGCCGGGCGCTCGTGCTCGCCTCCGGCACGCCGATCACCAACACACTCGGCGAGATGTTCTCGGTGCAGCGCTATCTCGGCTACGCCGCACTGTCCGAGCGCGGGCTGCACGAATTCGATGCATGGGCGTCGACCTTCGGCGACGTCTCGACAGAACTCGAGCTCCAACCTTCAGGTAAATACAAGCCGGTCACACGCTTCGCCACCTTCGTCAACGTTCCCGAGCTGATCGCCATGTTCCGCAGCTTCGCGGACGTGGTGACGCCGGAGGATTTGCGGCAATACGTGAAGGTGCCGGCGATCTCGACCGGCAAGCGCCAGATCCTCACCGCGAAGCCGACCGCCGCTTTCAAGCGCTATCAGGTCCTGCTCGACGAGCGCATCAAGGCCATTGAGGAGCGCGACCGGCCGCCGGAGCCGGGCGACGACATCCTGCTCTCCGTCGTCACCGATGGTCGCCACGCGGCGATCGACCTGCGACTGGTCGATGCCGACGAAGACAGCGAGCCGGACAACAAGCTCAACAATCTTATCTCCAATGCCTTCCGCATTTGGCAGGAGACTGCCGGCAACGCCTATATCCGTTCCGACGGCAAGCCGTTTGAGCTTCCCGGCGCCGCGCAGATGATCTTCTCTGATCTCGGTACGATCAGCGTCGAGAAAAGCCGCGGCTTCTCGGCCTATCGCTGGATCAGGGACGAACTCGTGCGCATGGGCGTGCCGGCGTCCGAGATCGCCTTCATGCAGGACTACAGGAAGTCCGAGGCAAAGCAGCGTCTGTTCGGCGACGTGCGCGCCGGCAAGGTGCGGTTCCTGATCGGCTCGTCCGACACGATGGGCACCGGCGTCAACGCGCAGCTTCGCCTGAAGGCGCTGCACCATCTCGATGTCCCTTGGCTGCCCTCGCAGATCGAGCAGCGCGAAGGCCGCATCGTCCGGCAGGGCAACCAGCACGACGAGGTCGATATCTTTGCTTACGCCACCGAAGGGTCGCTCGACGCGACCATGTGGCAGAACAACGAGCGTAAGGCCCGCTTCATTACAGCGGCGCTCTCCGGTGACACGTCGATCCGGCGGCTCGAGGACCTCGGCGAGGGACAGGCCAACCAGTTCGCCATGGCCAAGGCCATCGCGTCCGGCGATCAGCGCCTGATGCAGAAGGCGGGGTTGGAAGCCGACATCGCGCGGCTCGAACGGCTCCGCGCCGCCCATATCGACGACCAGTATGCAATCCGGCGCCAGATCCGCGACGCCGAGCGCGATATCGACTTCTCCACCCGGCGCATCGCGGAGATCAGCGAGGATATCAAGCGCGTAGTCCCGACGACAGGCGAGGCCTTCGCAATGGGTGTCAAGGGCAAACGCTATGCCGAGCGCAAGGAGGCTGGCCGCGCGCTCCTGAAGGAAATCCTCACCCTGGTCCAGCTTCAGCAGGAAGGCGAGACCGTGCTCGCCTCGATCGGCGGTTTCGATCTCGAGTATGCTGGCGAACGGATCGGTCGCGAAAGCTATCGCTACACGACCATGTTGATGCGAACGAATGCCGAATACGAGATCGAGCTTCCCGTGACCGTCACGCCGCTCGGCGCGATCTCGCGCCTCGAGCATGCGGTCGCTGATTTCGAGGGGGAGCAGGAACGTTTTCACCAGCGTCTTGCCGATGCCCGGCGGCGTCTGGCCGCCTACCAGTCGCGCGACGGCGGTGATTTCACGTTCGCCGCCGAACTTGCCGACAAGCGGCGGCAACTTGCCGAGGTGGAGAAAGCGCTTGCCTCGGACGTGGGGAGTGCGGGCGAACGGAAAGCAATCGCCGCTTAAGCGATCCCTGCAATTCCGCGATCAGCTCCGCTTCTCGCACAGTGCGGCGCGCGCGGCATGAGCAGGCGCCGCGCGCCGAAAAAACCAACGAACTGAAAAAGGAAGAGGACTCGCAGAGCGCTCGGGCCGCCGACGCAGCCTCAACCGCCGCCTCCGCGATCCCGGCCGCGGCGCCCGGCGCAGGGCTGTGAGCCCCGCTTGGTCGCCGGGCAGGGATGCTTGCCGGCAGTTGCGCCGGCCACTCGCGCCCTGCGTACGCGCAGGGGTCTTCGAGAAGAAGACGGACAAGGGACCGCCGGAATGACGCGGTCCGTAACCCCTGAAATGGAGATTATCCCATGAAACTGATCAAGGTCGACCCGCGTGCGCTCACGGAGAATCCTGACTCGACGCGCCGTACCAAGTCCACACCGCAAAGCGACGCGTTGCTTCTCGCAACCGTCAAGGCCGTTGGCATCATCCAGCCGCCGATCGTCACCGCGCAGCGCGGGCGTGGCAATGGCTTCACCATCGAGATCGGTCATCGCCGCGTGGCGCAGGCGATCGCCGCCAAGCTCGATGAAATTGAAGTTCTTGTCGCCGATCCCGACGCGGAAAAGGATGCCTTGCGGAGCTTGGTCGAAAACGTCGCGCGCGAATCGCTCAACCCCGTCGACCTCTGGCGTCGGATCGAACGGCTGGTCGCGCTTGGCTGGACCGAAGAATCGATCGGCATCGCGCTTGGCCAGTCCGTGCGCCAGATCCGCAAGCTCCGCCTGCTTGCAAACATCCTCCCCGCGATGCTCGACCATATCGCCAAAGGCGACATGCCAAGCGAGCAGCATCTGCGTACGATCGCTGCGGCGACGCAGGACGAGCAGGCGCAGGTGTGGAAAAAGCACAAGCCGCGAAAGACCGACCCGCAAGTCTCCTGGAGCGAGGTGGCACGCGTCCTCACGAAGTCACGGATGCTCGCCCGCCACGCCAGCTTTGGCGACGACCTCGCCCAGGCCTACGGCATCGTCTGGCAGGAGGACCTGTTCGCGCCCGCCGACGAGGACAGTCGCTACACCAACGACGTCGAGGCATTCCTCGGCGCGCAGCAGGAATGGATGACGGCCAATCTGCCGAAGCGCGGCTTCGTCATCGAGGTCACGACCTGGGGCGAACCCAAGCTGCCGCCAAAGGCCGAGCGCGTCTATGGCAAGCCGAACAAGAGCGATTACACCGGCTGGTATCTCGAACCGCGCAACGGTTCGGTACAGTCGGTCGGCTACCGAATGCCGCAAGCCAAAAAGGCTGCGGCCAAGGGCAAGGGCTCGCGCACGGCGGAAGCCGACAGCGCTGGACCGGCGCCGCGGCCGGATGTCACCCGACGTGGCATGGACATGATCGGGGATCTTCGCACCGACGCGCTGCATGAGGCGTTGGGCCGTGCGCCGATCGAGGACGACACGCTGACCGCGCTGCTCGTGCTCGCCTTCGCCGCCGGCAACGTCTCCGTCGCCTCCGGGCGCACGTCCGAATACGGTGCACGTGCCCGGCAGGCCAGACGGCTGATCGGCGCGGACGGCAAGCTCGCGTTCGACCGTGAGACCTTGCATCAGGTCGCACGCGAGGTGCTGATCGACGTGCTGTCATGCCGCGAGAACCGCTCTAACAGCGGCGTCGTCGCGCGCGTTGCGGGCGCGGCGATCGGTGCCGATGAGTTTCTCCCCAGCCTGGCGACGGAGGAATTTCTCTCTTGCTTGTCACGCAGCGCGCTCGAGGCCTCGCTGCAGGGAACATCGGTTCTGCCGCGGCCGCGTGTGAAAGACACGCGTGCGGCGCTTGTCGCGCATTACGCCGATGGCCGTTTCGTATACCCCGCCGCGCTGTTCGCGCCGGCGGCCGATGTCGTCGCGGAATGGGCGGAGGACAATGCGCCTGTCGATGATGACGACGACACGGCAGTCGATGACATCGACGCTGGCGACGACGAGCACAGCGGCTACGCCGAAGCCGCCGAATAGCCGCCGCTTCATTCCGTCCCAAGAAATCCCGCCGCCGGCCGCGAACCGGCGGCGGTCTTGTTTTCACCGTCATCAACAGGAGGACATCATGTCCGCTCGCTCGATTTTCGACGACGCGCCGCTCGGTGCGATCGTTCAGTTCTCTGACGGCGCCGCGCGGCCACCAGCTCGCTTCAGGAAGAAGGTCGCCGCCTGGGAAAACCACAACGGTCGCGGTCGGCTGGTTCGCAAGGCCCCCGCCCATACTGTCGGCAACCACACCTCGCCGGCGAGCTTCGGCCTGCACCTCAACGATTACGCCAGCGCCGGCGTCGTGGTGCTCAAGGTCTTCAAGACCTTTTCGGTGGATTCTGCATTGACATTCGCCGTGGTCGAACGTCCGGCACCGGGGTCGGTGCGCGTGCTCGACCGGCCCGGAGACAAAGGCGAACTCATCCATCTCGCGCGCAATCGTGCTGACGCCGAAACATGGCTCAAGAGCCACGGCTATCCGG
The DNA here is from genome assembly GCF_036964665.1 of Nitrobacter sp. NHB1. Lineage (NCBI taxonomy): Bacteria > Pseudomonadati > Pseudomonadota > Alphaproteobacteria > Hyphomicrobiales > Nitrobacteraceae > Nitrobacter > Candidatus Nitrobacter laanbroekii. The sequence continues at coordinate 207,025 of NZ_JBAMDA010000003.1, read as the reverse complement.
ACGCGGTTCTCGACGAGGTTGGTGACGACGCTGTCGTTGCGGCGGCTTGCAGCGGGAGGGCAGCATGAACGCGCCTCGCACCTCGTCTCACAATACCGATCCCTCCGCCGCACCCGGAGTTTTGTTTGGGCGAACCTGTGACGGTGTGCTCGTCGCGAAGGTCGGTGACTGCGCCTACGCCATGCTGCCGACCGTCAATGGCCGCTATTCTTTCGCCTCGGCCTGGCTGTTGCGCACGCCGATGGCGGAGTGGACACAGTCCGACTTCTACGGTCGTGACGGTGAGCTCGCCGACGAGGCCGCTTTCCGCATGCGCGTGCATGAAAGCGCGGAGCACCATCGCCAACGTGCCGCGCTCGGCCGCCGCGAGATTCACTCCACGACGCACACGCCGTGGGGTGCCTCGCAGGGTGCGACTGTCTACGCCGCCGGCGTGATCTCCCACTCGACCGCGGGACATGGCGGCTTTCATCTCGATGCCGCGCATAATGCAAAGGTCCACCCGGCCCTTCGCGCGCGTGGGGGCTGGTACGAAGAGGACTGCGCGTGGGCGGCTGTCGCGCAAGCGCTTCCGGAATTGTTCACGGAGTACGAGCGGCGTTGCGCCGATCTAACCATCCGCAACTGGTATCCCGACGCGTGGGAGGCGATTCATTGCCGCCCGCTTTTGCCGGGAGAATCTCACGAGAAGGATCGCCAGGCATTCGAGCGCGATCACGCATCCGACTGGATCGTGATCTCGGCGATTCGCTCCGATCACCATCCTGGCATGACGGAATGCGTCGCCACGCTCGGCGGCGATCGCCGCGCGGCCGAGCAGCGGCGCTATCTCGTGCCGTCCGACGAATATCACGTCGGCCGATTCGGCTTCGTGATCAATGAGGCGCGCCACCAGCTCTACGGTGGTCGTTCCAACTTCCTCGGATGGAGGTGACCCATGCCCCGGCGCCTCATCGCCAAAGCTTTCAGCTGGCGCACGGCCACCGACGAGGACGGCGCGACGCCCACCCTCATCGTCTGGCATCCCCGCCTCCGACGGCATTTCACAGGGTCCGAAGCCTGGAAGCGCGCCGTGCGTCTCTCCATCCACGCTCCGCAACCTTATCCGGCCGACGTCGACACAAAGGAGGTTTAGCCATGAAGGCCTACCTGGTTGCGGTCAATCTCCTCGTGCAGGCGCATCATCGTCCCGAGAGCGCCATCGCCGATGCGCTCAACGGCATCCTGACGCCGGATATGTGCAAGCATGCAGGCGGCAACTCGGCGCTGATCGATTGGGCGATCGCCGGCGACGACATCGCGTCATCCATCGCGGCAATCTCCCTTCCGGATGACTACATGCCGGACGTTTCGGCCTTCCCGCTATGGCCCACGGGGACGGTGCGATGACCGAGCCTTCCGAACGGCGCACGCTGCTGACGCGCATGGAAGCCGCGCAAGCCGAGACGCAGCGCCATCTCGGCATCATCGAGCGTCAGATCGCAGCACGCGCCGAACGGCTGACGATCACCGATCGGGCGAAGCGCCGGCAACATGGCCGCGGCGCATCGACCTGGACAAATGCCGACGAGCGGTTGTTTCAGGAGCACGTCGCGGAGCTCACGCTGGCCCGTCGTGGCGAGATCGACGCTCTCACGCGCAAACTCGATCGACAGGAGAAAGCGATCGCCGAGTTTCGTTCGTGCCAGCTCGTTTCTGCAGCGTGGCGATGAGGAGACAGGGGGCCACACCAATCGGAGTGCGAACCGTGCGCGAGGAATCCATGGCGCCGGCCGAGAGGACGTCGGTCTGGCACGACCTCTCACAGTTTCGGCAGCAGGTTTGTCCCTTGGCCGTCACCCCCTCGGTTTGTGCTGCGGTCTGAACCGGCCGCGGTCCGCTTCAAGGGCAAGTCGCAAGCGATCGGCGGCCGCCGTCTCGTCATGGGGAGCCGCGTCCTTCGCAGGCCTGGAGGCCCGCTCGTCCGCAACCCGCCCATGCTCGCCTTGGCAGCCACCGCCCCCTGAAGCGGCCCGCTCAAGCCGGTTCTGTTCGACCGCACCCGAGGGAGCGACGGCCAAGGGCCCAATCGCTTCCGAAGGCGAAACCGAGAAAGGATCTCATCATGACCAAGACTGTCCGTTCCCCTCGCACCTCCGCCCGCGTCGTCCCCCTTCGCCGCGGCACGACCCTCGAAATGGTCCGCCTCGCTTGCCCCGACTCCGCCCAGACCCTGCGTATCTCCGAGAGCTTTGGCCTTGCGATCCTCGACAGCGACGGCATTCGTGACCTGCACGAGCGACTCGTCGTCGAGACCGCCGACGCCCTCAAGGACGGGCTCAGCGACCGCGCGATGGAAATCCATCTGCAGCGCATCGTCGGTGCGTACGTCGGTTCGGCATACGGCGCCGGCCAGTTCTACTCCCGCGCCGTGACCGAGGCGCGCGAGGCCACCGCCAAACTTGCCAACGACATGCGCGACGAGGACCTCGACGGTCCAGTCGGTTTCGACAGCCAGGCACAGCGCAAGCGCGAGTTTGCAGCCGACATGGGCCTGCAGGCACACGCGCTCCGCATGGCGGCCGAAGGCGCCGTCGCCGCCTACGAACAGGTTATCGGTGAGGCCTGGAAGCCCTTCGAGCGGCAGGTCGAACACGCCGGTGAAACCGTCTCCAAGAAGGCCGCCGCGGCCCAGATGACGGCTTTCGACTAGCCGTCTGGGCGGGGCTTCGGCCCCGCCTTCTCACGTCGAAACATTCAGGGCCGGTCTCGCGACCGGCCCTTTTTTCATATCGCTAGCCGAACCAAACAAAACATAACACAACACAACACAACCACCCATCGCGCCAGTGCGGCCCCTCCCGGTTGGTGGTCCTGCGGCGGATACAGCGCACGCGCAACGGCTTCGCCGTCCTCCGCTGCGCTGCGGCCCTATCGGGTGCGCGAGCGCCTGGTTTCGCCGCGACGGCCCCCGTGAGGGGCCGCGACAGGCGCGGCCTCCGAAACGGAGGTCCTGAAAATGAGCAGGAAAGAAGAAAACCCGCGAGCCGACATCTACGCGCGCATCACGGATCGTATCGTTGCCGATCTCGAACGCGGTGTGCGTCCCTGGATCAAGCCGTGGAATACGGCCAAAGCAACCGGACGCATCACCCGCCCATTGCGCCACAATGGCATGCCGTATCAGGGCATCAACGTGGTGCTGCTGTGGTCGGAAGCCGTGGCGCGCGGCTTCACGTCGCCGATCTGGATGACGTTCAAGCAGTCGCTCGAACTCGGCGGTCATGTCCGCAAAGGCGAGAGCGGAACGATGGTGGTCTATGCAAACAAGATCACCAAGACCGAGACCGATGAGCATGGCGACGAAGTCGAACTCGCCATTCCATTCCTGCGCGCCTACACAGTGTTTTGCGTCGATCAGATCGACAATCTGCCTGATCACTATTATCAGCGTCCGGCTCCAACCATCGCGCCGGCGCAACGCATCGCGCACGCGGACGCGTTCTTCGCGAATACAGGCGCGACGATCCGGCACGGCGGCGACAAGGCGTTCTTCGCGCCGTCGCTCGATCTTATCCAGATGCCGCCGTTCGAGAGCTTCCGCGACCCGGAAAGTTATTACGCGACGCTCGCGCATGAGACCGTGCATTATGCCGATCTCCGGATTATGCCGCGCCGATGTGGGTTCCCGAGGACGGGGGCGCAGACTCAGCGCGGCATGTCGGCATAATCAGAGCGCCTCCAGGAATGCGAGCAGCTTGTCGCCGGGGCGGTATCGGCCAGGCTTCGCATCGACTGGCCGTGTCCGCGCCATCGCTTTCTCTTTGATCTGCATGTCGGCGTGGATGTACATCTGCGTGGTCTCGACCGATTCATGGCCAAGCCAGAGCGCGATAACGGTACGGTCGACGCCGTTTTGCAGCAGCTGCATCGCCGCACTGTGGCGCAGCACATGAGGCGTGATGCGCTTTGCCCGTAATGACCGGCACATCTTCGACGCCGTTGTCACGTGCGCGCGCACAATGCGCTCGATCGTGTCACGACTGAGCCGCGCACCTCGGTTGCTGACGAACAGCGGATCGGTCGTCGTCCCATTGCGCTCGACAAGCCATTCTCGAAGCACCTTGAGGCTGTCCTTGCGGATGGGCGTGGCGCGTTCCTTGCGGCCCTTGCCCATGCAGCGCACGTGAGCACCGGCGCCGAGCGCGATGTCACTTGCCGACAGCGTGATCAGCTCTGTGACGCGCAATCCCGTCTGAAGCGTCAGCAGGAGGATTGCCCGGTCGCGGCGGCCGTACCACGTTGTGATGTCCGGAGCCGCGATGACTGCCTCGATCTCGTCGCGGGTCATGTAGTCGATGACCCGTTTCTCGTGGCGCTTCGACGGCATGGCGAGCACGCGTTGGCAGTGATGCAGAAGTTGAGGCTCATTGACCGCGACGTACTTGAAGAAGGACCTGATGGCGGCGAGACGCGTGTTCCGGCTCCGAGCTGCGTTGCCGCGCGTTTTCTCGATATCAGCGAGGAACTGGCCGATCATGTCGGCGTCGATGTCGGCGATCTGCAGTGTCGTCGGCGCTTTCTTCAGTTGCTCTGCCGCGTATCGCAAGAGCAGGCGGAACGTGTCCCTGTAGCTGATGACCGTGTTCGGGCTGGCCTTCAGTTGCGTGCCGAGCCGCTCCGTGAAGAAGCGCTGCAGGTAGGGTGCGAGAGCATGCGTCTTCATCGCGCACCGCCCTTCTGGGACGCGCTCGCTGCAAGGGATCGTTCAGCCCGCGCCGACGCGAGTTGCAGCAGTTCCGGCACGGCTTCGATGTACCAATACGTGTGCTCCGGCTTCACGTGGCCGAGATAAGTGCTGAGCTTAATCATTTCGCGGTCGGGATCGAGCCCCTTGCGGTACCACCCCATGATCGTCCGGACCGCGAAGGTGTGCCTGAGATCATGGATACGTGGGCCGCGCCCATGTTTACGGAAGCGCTGAGGCACGCGCAGACCGAGATCCTGGCTAACGATCGCGAAGTTGTAACGTGCGCAACAATCAGTCGGACGCTCGCCGCTTTCGATCATGAAGAACGGGCCGGTCGTGGCGCCGAGCAACCGCGTGCGCTCGACGCGGTAGGCGCGGAGCCTGGCGACCGTGCTTGACGCCAGCGGTACGAAGCGGGCCGTGCCGTTCTTGCCGCGCTTCACCGTGATCACGCCTTCGTCGAGATCGACGTCGCCCTCATCGAGCGCGATGGCTTCGTTGATCCTGAGGCCCGTGACCGCGATCAACCCGAACAGGGTTGAGCACGTCCAGCCGCGGATACCGTAGCGCGACGGCAGTTTAGCTGCGCGTGCGACGATCATCTCAACTTCGGCCTCGGGGTAGATGTAGGGCTGGCCACGCCGCTGCTTGCCGGCGATCAGCCCGGACGGCGGCACCTCGGTGCGTGCATCGTGTCCCTCCAGCCAGTTGGCGAACACACGCACCATCCCAAGCCGCGCCGACCACGTATTGTTGTCGGCTTTGCCGAAGGTCTTCTTCCAGCGCAGGAACAAGTCGACCGTGATGTGATCGGTCCCCTGCCGATCGGCGAACCTGGTAAAGCCGCGCAGCACGCGGGCGGCGAACGACAGGTCGTAGCCGAGGCTGCGCCGCACAGCAATGTAGTCATCGAGACGTTCGGTTAGCGTGATCATGCGCGCGCTCCTTGCGCCCGGCGGCTCACGGCTTTTGCGGTTGGCCAGTCCGGCGCGATCGAGCGGAGGCCGTCGACGTCATGCCGCGCATAGATTGTCGTCGTCATGCGGGACCGATGACGGAGCACGTCGCCGATCTCGTCAAGTGATGCGCCTTTACGCAGCATGTCCGTCGCGAGGCTGTGTCGCAGCAGATGCGAGCCGACGTATTTCTGCGGTGGTCTGAGGCCGGTGCACTCGAATGCCCCTTTCAATGCTGAGTTGAGGATCTGTGAGTCGGCAAAGGGCCGATACGGAACCTTGGTGGAGACGAACAGCCTCCGTGACGTGCCGCGTCGTCCTTTACGGATGTAGTCCACGATGGCGCGGCCGACGTCCTCGGGTAGCGGCATACGATCGTGCCGCTTGCCCTTGCCGCGGATCAGGATTGTGCCGGCACGCCAATCGATGTCGTCAAGCTGGATGGCAATGACCTCCGGCGCTCTGAGGCCGAGGCGTGCGAGAACCATGAGCATCGCATAGTTGCGCCGTCCGGTCGGATCGGCCGACCAGACCGCATCGAGCAGCGTCTCGACCTCTTCGGGCTTCAGATAGCGCGGCAGCGTGCTCCTCGGTGGCTGCGCGACGCGCGGGACGGATGCCGCAAGATCGCGCTTGGTCTTCCCGCTCCAGAACAGAAAGCGGAACAGATTGCGCAGATGTGACGGCGGCGTCTTATCCCGTGGCGCCTTGCCATCGCTACGGAGCTTGCGCAGGAAGTCGACGATATCATGCGGCGTGATATCGTTCAGGTTGCCGAGCGTGTCGCCGAACCGGAAGGCCATGAAGCGATTGAGGAAGCAGACGCAGTGATAGATCGTCGCCTCCGTCAGCCCGCGCTGATCGCGAAGATAGGCCACATACTCCGATCGAAGGTGATCGAGCGGCGATGGCCGCACCTTCTTCGGCGCCGGCCGCTCGGCGACGCCGGCCTCGACCAGCGCATCGATGAAGCGTTCCAAGCAGTATTGCTTCTGATCGTACTTATCCTGGTGCATCGACGCGAGCGTCGCAGTACGGACCTTCGACAGCGCCTGCCCGACCAGCTGTCCATTATGCAGCCCGCGTCGGGAGACCACCCGGCAAAGCAAAGCCGCCGCGCTGTCGTAAGTGCGCACCGTCGCAGCCGCATAACCCTGATCGTGCAGAAGTTTCAGGAACTTCAAGCGATACTGATCGAGCCAGTGCACCGACGCCGCAACTGTGTCCGTCTTTCTCTTCGTCATGATCGTCCTCTCTGTTGGATAGAGAGGAAACCTATCGGCGCACGTCGGCGCCCCGAAATCCGGGGCGCGGCAGCCTGTGGGAAACTCCGGATTATGCCGATGTCATCAGGCGTCAATCATTGCGGGGCAAGCTTTCCCGGCCGACGCACGGCATAATCCGGAGATCGGCATAATGCGTGTTATGCCGATGTCGGCATAACGTGCATTGGGTTGGCGCGGAACATCGGATCAACAGAAATCTCAGCCGCTATCACAAGGACCGCAACGAAATGGCGCGCGAAGAATTATGTGCCGATTTGGGCGCTTGCTTTTTAAGCGCCGATCTTGGAATCGTGCCCGAACTCGAGCCGCGCCCCGATCACGCGAGTTACGTGGCATCGTGGTTGGAGCTGCTGTCCAACGAGAAGCGCTTCATCTTCTCCGCGGCCGCGCACGCGCAGCGCGCCGTGACCTATCTGCACGAGCTTCAGCCGAAGCCGGCCGTGATCGGGGAGGCGGCGTGACGCGTTCGCCATCTCTGCGTTAGACGCTTTCGCTTGATCGTTCACCATTCTCAGTAACACGAAGGCCCCGCCACGCGGCGGGGCCTTTCTTGCGAGCATCGTTATGCGAAGGCTGGCGACTGGGGATGGCGGTCGTTGCTGCCTCCTGACCGAGCCATGCCGGCGAGATGGGCCGGCGCGGGTCGCTTGGTGTCCGGGATGTCGGCCTGTCCCTGTGTCGACGGTCTTCCTGCGGCGGCCGAGGGTGGGTGCATTGCAATCGGCGTCGTGGCTCCTGGCCTGGTCGCTGGGGCCGGGGAAACCTTCAGCGGCGCATGCGCGGGTCTCTTCATCGTGCCCGGGACCGTCGCCATGCGGTGCGGCGTGCCTGTCGCTCAGTCGTGTCCCCATCGTTCAGCCTGACGCGCCCAATGCGTCCTCGATTTGGCATGTCTAACCGAAGGCCGTCGTCGCTTCGCTTGTCTCGATTTCAAGACCGCAACGGCCGTGCTCAGCTTTCTTCCCCTGGGCGCTGCGCGCCCATTCCTCGCGAGACAAGAAAGCCTCGCCCTGGCCGCCCTCTACTGCGTGGCGGCCCTGCGGGTGCGGTCCGATCGCCTCCGGTCAACGACAGCCATCGAGGTCGCGATGGTCGCGGCCCGAGAAACGAAAGAGGACACGAACATGGCTACCATCGGCAACTTCACCGTGAACGGCAACGGCTTCGTCGGCACCGTCAAGACCCTGGCTCTCGGCACCGTCAAGGCGAAGATCGTCCCGGCCGAGCGGACTTCGGACAAGGCCCCGGACTACCGGATCTTCGCAGGCGCCAATATCGAGTTCGGCGCCGCTTGGAAGAAGAAGTCCCAGGACACCGGCCGCGAGTATCACTCGGTCAAGCTGGACGACCCGAGCTTCCCGGCTCCGATCTACGCCACGCTGGTCGAGGTCGAAGGCGAGGAAGGCTTCTCGCTCATCTGGTCGCGCCCGAGCCGCGACTGAGCGGTTGCGCAAGGAGGCCCCGCCGTGAGGCGGGGCCTTCGCGCGTGAGCGGAAAGGAGAACGATCATGTGCAAGGTCTTGCATGCGTGAAACGTCGGCAAGCGCTCGAGCGCGACGCAGCTCCACATCGGCCGCCCGAGCAAATAGGCAACCCGTTCGTCATCGGACGCGACGGTTCCCGCGCCGACGTCATCGCGAAATATCGCGCCTGGATCGTCGCGAAACCCGCGCTCATGAATGCGCTCGACGAACTGCGCGGCCGCGATCTCATTTGCTGGTGCGCACCGCTCGCGTGCCACGGCGACGTGCTGGTCGACCCCGCGAACAGACGCTGATCAGTCGCCCGGTCGATCCAATCTTGCAAGACGGTCAGGCATGTCGAGCAGCTTCATCGCCGCGGCGGCGATGGCTTCACCGATCGTCGGATAGGTTTCCTCGGAGCTCATCGAGACGCCGTCGGGAAATGTCACGGTCGCCTGATAGCCGTTGCCTTTCGGCGTTGCTGAAAGCTGAATCGTAGACATGTCGCAGCGACTCCCGGCCAGGATCAGACCTAGTTCAGGTCGACCTGCTGGCAGCAATTACCTTCCCGCCTCTGGCGGCGCCGAACAACATATCATCTTTTCGCGGTCTCGCCGCGCGCAGCCAACGCACCGCCTCAATCATCGTCTCGAGCTGATCGAGGAAGAGCGGATGCGCGTAGACCGTCCATCCATTGATTTTCAGAATGTTGTCGCTCACGTCTCGTCATCCGGCAAGGCTCTGGTCGAGATCGACCTTTACGCTCTCGACCAGAGCCTTGCCGCGTGCGACCAGCGCGGTCGGCACCCGCTGAATTCGCGGCGGCTGGTCGAGCATGTCCCACGTTAGGCATTCAAGCAATTTGCCGATGATCGCAGCGTCCTCCTCGGCCTGCGTCTGCTTCTTAGCCATCACGACGATCCCGTCGGCGAGCCGCTGCCCTGGCGGTCAGTTCGTCGCGCGGTAGCGCGGCCAACTCGGAAATGAACGCATTCGTTTTGGAATCGCGCTCGTAGAGCGCGCCGGTGAGGCTTCGCTTGCGCAGCGGCGCAATGATCGCGTCGTCCGCGCCGCGCGTGCCAACCCCTTGCTTTGCCTGATAGCTTCCTCCGATTGCGTCATCGCTCCACCCTGGTTTCGCCGGTGCCATTTCCGTTCAGGCGCCTCTCGAGCACGTTGATGCTCTCGAGCGCGGCCTCAAAATTCGGAGGATCGCCGAAGATCATGCCTTGCATGGCCCTGTAGTCGGCGCGCAACTGCTCGATCATCTCGTCATGTGGCGCGAGCGCGAACGAGCCGGGTGCGGCGGTTGCGAGGTCGTAGTCCGGTCGATTGAAAAACATCCTGGCGTGCGCAATGCAGTCGGCGCCGAGCGCGGCGTCGTCAATGGCGGCGGCAGCGACAGGCGCTGCGGCGAGCCGATGCAGGTCATAGTAGTGACGGGACACTCGCTGTCCCCCGCCGCGCAGTTCGCCGCGCTTGTCGAACCAGCGCCGCAGGCCATGGAGGATGACGACCTTGTCCCAGAAGGTGCGTTCGGGATCGACGGTCCGGACAGCCGGCACCGTCAGGTCAAGCGCCGGCAGATCATCGTCGACATATGCTTTGATCGGCACTTCGCTGTTCGGGTCTAGCGCGGACTTCGCACCCGACTCGATTTTGATTGCGGCCCGTACATAGTCCGACCGAGGTGTCGCGGCGGGATACCAGATCAGCAGCGTCTGCCGATCGGCGTCGGCGTCGTCCGCTTCGACCCGAGCGTCGCCGGCGCTAAGGCCGGCGGCCTGTAGCCGTTCTCGTATGATCACCGTCAATTCGGCCTGCAATGGGCCGTTGATGTAGGCTTGGCAGGCTTCCTTTATCGCGTCGAGGCGCGCACGACGTTTGTTGCGGCTTTAGGCTTCGAGCTCCTCAATAGTCGCCGCTTCGCCGATGTCGTCGCGAAACACCGTGACGTCGATGTCTTCGGAGAAGCGGTTGATCAAGCCGAACCCCTTGGACAATGAAGTGCCGCCCTTGAAGAGGAGCCGGGGTCCGCCCTCACTGAGGCCGTTGAACAAGGCATCCAGCGTCCAGCAAACCCAGAAGTCCTTCTCGATGTTTTGAGATGCCGTGCCGAGGCGCTGCGCAGTCGTGTCGAAGGCGCTCAGCATCGCGGCAGGTCCAGCTGCGAGAACTTCATCGAATGCCGGGTTCATGCCTTTGCCGCCTTGGTCGTCGCGCGTTTGGTGGTCCGAGGTTTCAGTGGCGAGTGCGGTTTCGGGTTTGACTGCGCTCCGATGGTTTTGCGGTGATCATCATCACCTGTCTTGTGGCGCCGCTGGCGATCTTGGTCGGCCGCGGCACGACCATCGTCAGGATGTTGACTACGATCGTCAGGATCGGTTCCGATCAACGGTTTGAGGAAGACCAGCATCCATGTCGGAAGCGCCGTCATGCCTGCGGCGAGATCGGCCCTGATCGGCGGTCCCACAGTTGGTTCTTCGAAGAGCTTCGCGAGCTTGCGTTGGACTTGCTCGCTTTCGCCATTGCGAACCAGGAGATCGCGCAGCCAATGAAGCGCCTGGACGACGCGCATTGCGGGCCGCCCGGCCCAAAACAACTTGCTGGCGGCGGTCGGACGAAAGGCAATCGTCGCGTTGCCGAGCTTGATTGCACGGCGACGAGCATCGGTGTGGACAATGATTTTGGCGGGAATAGCGTCGGTGAGACCCAGATCGTTTGCGGCGGTCATGCCGTCGACAAGCATCCGCGCTTGGTCGCGGCGCGCGACGGCGTCGATGACGGAGCGCGGATCGGGCGGGTTTGGTTTCTGGGTGAGTTTGTTGAAACCAGGCTGATCGTAAAGGCCGCGATCGATCCGCCTGAGAGCTTCGGCCTTTGTCAACCGCTGCAGTGTCTTGTCGACGGCATCCCGCGACGCCAGGTCGATGAAATCACTGGGCGTCCAAACCTTGCGCGGCGCATCCGCACGGATGCGGCCGAGCATGGCTGTTTTCAGATCGGGTGTGTCGCTCTGCATGTCCGAGACTTGTAGCACTTTTTCGGACAGAGCGCGAGTCACTTGTCGAAACTATTATACGTATTTCGGACAACCGCCAGGCGGTATCCTCATCTCGTTCCGTATGAACAACGCGCGGCTTTAAAGAATGCTCCAGGCTTGATAACGCCCTCCCAGGGCCTCGCGCAGCCCGCGTCCGCCGATCGGGTCCTGCGCGGCGCGCGGGGTGGATCCGCAATTCCTCGGCGATCATGCCGGCCGAGACGACGGGCCGGGTCAGTACATACGCCAGCAGCCGGGAGGTAGAGCGACGTCCGTTGATGCGCCAACGCGAAGGCGACGCTACTCCAGCGCATCGCTAAGGTCTTTGACTCTGGTCATCAGCGTCATGGGATCAAGGGGTGATTCCCGGAACCCGCAATCGAGATAGAACTGCTTTGCGCGATCCGAGAGCGCATGCACCACGAGCAACGCAACGCCGACGCGCTCAGCTGCCTGCAGCACCCTCAATGAGGCATCGCGAAGCAACGCGTGACCAAGACCCAGCCCCTGTTCGGCGCACGCGATGGCAAGACGCCCCAACACCACGACGGGAAGCGGGTCCGGCATGTTGCGTCGCAAGCGGGCCGGCGCGACGTCGAGATCAATCCCGCCGCTGGCGAGCGCGTAATAGCCGACGACCTTTTGTCCGCGGCAGACGACATACGTGCGGGAGGCGCCGCTGATCTGGTTTGCCCTGGCGCGTCGAACAAGCCAGCTATCGAGTGTCGGCTCTCCGCTGTCAAAGCCGTCAGTGTTGTGATCGTCGCGCAGGACTTCGGGGGCGGCGAGCGGCGCTATTGCGGTCAACCCTGCCACGGCGGCGTGGTCCGCATCAGTTTGCGAAGCCCAGCGTCGGCGGAGGCCGGCTCATCGAGATAGGCGATCAATCCGTCATAGGTCTTGGCATCGACCCGAAACAACACCTTGTCGAGCAGCGCCTCCTCGGCCGCGAACCGTGCGGCGTTGAGCATGAATTCCGACCTGTTCTTGCCGGTCGCCGTGGCGGCGCGGTCGATCAGTCGCCGGTCCTCCGGTGAGACCCGGAGATTGATTAGCGAACGGGATTTGGTGTCTTTCTTGCGAGCCTGGGCCATGCTGCCTCCATAGGCGGAATATGGGACCCTGTAAAGACAATGTAAAGCTCGCGACGTTCATGCACTGGCCGGCCGCGCCAGAGAACGCCCCACGCCCGATACCGTCCCCTCCCCGTCGCCTCCCGCAGACCCAGTTCGGCGACCAGGTCTTGCGCCGCGCGCGGCGTAATCCGCAGCTCCTCCGCGATCATCCCCGCCAAGACAATCGGCCGGGTCAGCACGTAGTCGAGCAGCGCCGGCAGCCGGGAGGTGGAGCGGCGGCCGGCGAGCTTGCGGGCGAGCAGAGTGCGCAGGTTAAGCCAGCGATCGTGATCCTTGAGGCCGGCCTCGGCGGCCGCGGTCATCGCCTCGAATTGAATCAGGAGCCGCGATGCCGGATCTGACGATCGACGGCGTTCGCGCGGGACGGTTTTCAGCCCGGCATGGAGGCAGGAGAGATGCCAACGGGTTTTGCCGCGTGCACGCATCACCGCGCTGGCGAGCAGGCGCCCGAGCCACGGCGTATGCTGCAGCGGCTCGATCTCGGCCCAGGCGTCGACGGCGACCGCCGCCGTCAGGGTCGGCGGCAGCGCGCGCGTCTGGTCGACGACGGCGCGCCATTCGCCGAGACGCGCGTCCTCGTCCCAGTCGAGGTCGTAGACCGGCGGGTCCCGCTCCGGCGCGCGCTGCGCCTGCGTCGCGGCCTCGCCCGCCAGCGTGCGGTCGGCCTGGGCGATCGCCGCGTCGACCGCGGCGAACACGTCGGCCATCCGTTCGTTCACAGCAGTCTCGCGCGCCGGCTCGGCGGCGTTCGCCTCAACGTCGTCGCCGTCGAGCCCAAGCGGCTCGTCGTCGTCCCCTTCCCGGTCGGCTCGCCTCGTCCTCGCGGGCCCCCCTCCCCTGCCCCGCAATCCGGCAAGGCCGGCCGCCGACAATGCCCAGTCGGGCTTCGCGCCGGCGTGCGCGCAGGCTTCGCGGAAGTCGCTGCGTGACTGGTATCCGTCGGGAAACGGGGACGATTTCAGGCGCTCGTCAAGCCGCACGACAGGCGGCGCGGACGGCGCTTGCGCATGCCGCACCGAAACCGCATCAGGCGCTGGCCTCACAACCGGCGCCTTTTCCTGACCACCCCGTGCGTGCGCGAAACCCGCTCCCCATCGAGGATTGGTGAGCGATGGGCGAGCATCTGACCGAGAGCTTGCGACCCTGGCTGCAAAAACCTGCCGCCGAGCGCATCGCCCATCTGCAGGCGCCACGCTGGATCGGCACGCAAGCGGCGCGGGACGCGCTCGACCTGCTGCAGGCAGGCCTCGATCGCGCACCGGGGCTGCGCACGCGCGGGGTGATGCTGATCGGACCCTATGCCAACGGCAAGAGCATGATCGCCGAACGCTTCGCGATCATGGATCGTCGCCGCGCGGACGCTGAGCGAAACCCGCGACGCGTCGTGCTGGTGCAGACGCGCGAGGGCTCTGGCCTGGTCAATTTCTACGCCGGCATCCTGGCCGCGCTGGAAGCGCCGCAGATCAAGGCGCGCGACACCTCGGCAAAAGCCGATCAGCTCGACCGTCTGCTGCGACAGTTGAAGCCCCGCGTGATCGTCTTTGACGAGTTCCATAATTGCCTGCGGGGCCGTAGCCGCGACAGCGAGGCGATTTTCGCGGTGCTGCGGCGGTTCGGGCGCGACTATGATCTCTCGCCAGCGCTGGTCGGCGAGCTGGCGATCTTTGACCACGTCATGCTGACGGCCGAGATGGCGAGCCGGTTCCAGCTCGGGCCGGTGCCGCGCTGGAGTTATGACGACGCCTATCTCTCGCTGCTCGACAGTCTCGAGGTGGCGCTGCCGCTGGCGCAGGCCTCCGGGCTTTCCGACGCGCCGACCGCAAAGCTGATCTTCGAGCTCTCGGATGGTCTGATCGGCGAGACCGTGGCGATCGTCACGACGGCGGCGATCGCCGCGGTGCGATCCGGGGCCGAGCGTATCAGTCGCGAATGCCTCCGTGATCTCGGCTACATCCCGCTGTCGCGACGGCGCCAGGCATTGGCCCGCGAGGTGCTGGCATGAGACCGGCTGCCGTCGAGATCGAGATCACGCTGCAGCCGCGCTACCGGTCACCGTCATCGCGACGTTGGCCCGTGATGGTCGCGCCGCGCCCCGACGAATGGCTGCCGGGCTGGCTGATCCGGTTTGGCGCGGCCAACGGCGTGCCGGCGCACGCACTTGGAGCGCTGCTGAGGCTGGGAAGCGGCAACTGGGCGCGGAACATCGAATGCGGGATGTCGCCGGCGATCGCCTGCGACCTCGAGACGGCAAGCGGGCTGTCGGCCGCCATGTTGCCGACGCTTGTCCTACCGAGGACAGACCACATCCTGATGCTCGCGCCGCGCGTGAACGTCTCATCGTCAGCCGTGGGCCGGCGCCAGGCGACGTGGCTGCAGCTTTGCCCGCGATGCCTCGAAGAGGACGAGGCGCCCTATCTTCGCAGCCACTGGCGGCTCGCGACCAGGCTGATCTGCGAACATCATGGCCGGCAGCTGCTCGACCGTTGCCCAGCCTGCCGCCAGGGTTTTGCGGTCTGCGAAGCAGCCTCGCTGAGCCCGTTCATCACCTGCACGACCTGCGGCCAGGATCTGCGCGCGGCGGCTGGCCCTCAGCTGGGCACGTCGACCTTGCGCATCGCGCTGGCGCTCGAGCGCGCCAGCCGGATCGCAGGCTTCCACCATCGGTCCAAAATCCTGGCGCTGCCGCGGGAGCTCGATCCGCCCGTCTCCCGGCCGTTGACGCAGCTTTCAGGGATGGTGCGGATCCGCTGCCTGAGCTTTGCCAGGCCGCGCATTGTGGCGCTCGCCAGGGCGCCTTCGCCACTGCCGCCCGTTTCGCCGCGAGCCAATCTGCAGGACCTGCTGACAGCCTATGCGGCGGTCGCGATCCGGCCGCATGCTCAGTCGGCGGGCAAGCGGTCGGGCGCGCCGAAAACCTGATCGCGCGAGTCGTCATCCGAGTCGTCGCCGTCGGCGAGAGCGTCGTCGAGCGGATCGACCAGCGCGCTGTCTGGTGCGAGATCGAGCAGCCCGGCCTCCTGCATCGCCTCGATCTCGGGCAGGTCGCGCAGGCTGGCTAGTCCGAACACCGACAGGAATGTCGGCGTGGTGACATAGGACAACGGCGCGCCGGGCTCAGGGCTGCGCGGCCCCGCGCCGATCAGATCGAGGCGTTTGAGCTTGGCGATGATGTCGCGGCTGATCGCCTTGCCGAGCAGCCGCGAGAGGCTCGACCGGGTCACCGGCTGCAGATAGGCGATCGCGCTGATCGCCAGGCTTTCGGTTTTCGACAGCTCTGGCGGACCAAGCTCGCGCGCACCGAGCACAGCGCGGATCGCCTCGGTGAACCGCGCCTTCGAGCGGTGCTGGAACCCGCCGGCGACGAAGACGAGGTCATAGGGGCGCGGCTTCAGTTCGCCGCGAATGTCGGCGATGAGCTCGTCGAGCACGCAGGTCCGCCCAACCAGGCGCGCCAGGACCTCGCGCGGCACCGGCTCCGGCGCGGCGAAGATCGCCGCCTCGACCCGCCCCATCCATTCGCGCCAGCGCAGCTCCGCTGGCAGATCGGCCAATTCGGCATCGAACCCATCAGCGGTCGCTCGCTTGGCCATGGCTCAGCCGGCCCCATCATTTGATCGGCCCGAGCCGTGCGGTGTTGAGGCGCCGGGCATGGTCACAGCCCGTACAGCCGGAACGTCGGCCGGTCGGTCAGAAGCCGCAGCGCGCCTTGTGCCGCGAGCGATTCGCAAAAGCGCCGCGCCGCCCGGTCGGAGCCGAAACCGGCGCGTCCGACCATGCGCCAGGGCGCGATCGCATCATCGGCGAGCACCAGGCCCAGGCCGCGTCCCTGATCGCGGGTGCGCAGGCGCCTGGCCACGAGGGCCAGCGCCTCGGCGCGCCGGGCCAGCGTCACGGCCTCGGCGTGACAGGCGCGCGCGGCCAACAGCAGCGCGTGGTCGCAGACCGCCGGCCAGTCCGATCTGTCGGCGCGCGGCCGGCGCCCCTCCGGCTCGAGGCGCAGCGCCGGCTCGAGCACGATGCCGGCATGGAGCAGCAGCGGCGTCGCCCAGCCGAGCTTTTGGGCCAGCGCCAGATCGGCCTCGAGCAAGGACACCAGTTCGGCGGCGACGGGCGCGCCGCGCAGTTCGGCCTCCAGCGTGCGAAAAATCTCGCCGGCGTGGCGGGTCGGCCGCGACGCGAGCTGACGCAGCAGCCGGTGCAGGCGACCGGCGGGCCCGGGATCGTCGCCGCACCGCGTCAAATGCTGCGCGTCGCGCAAGGCCGCCGCGTCGGCCTTGAGGCGCAGCAGCCGGGCAAAAATACTTGCGGCCTTGAGCGTCAGGCGGCCGCGCAGGACGCCGAGCCAGGGCGCGTCGGTGCGGACGATCTGGTCGAGCGCGAGCAGTGCCGCGCCGGCCGCGAACGCCGCGTCGCGGGCGCCACCGCTGGGACCGGCGCCAGACCCCACCCAGCGCGGAAGCGGCTGTGGAATCAGGGTGCTGGCGCCGACGTCCGGATCGTCGCCGGGGTTTGCCAAGCGCGTCCGGCGCAGCCGATCGAGGGGTGGAATCACGGCCGTCTCCATCGTCGCAGCCTAGCCACAACGGCGCTAATCGCGCAAGATCGACGGTTTTCCGCCGCTGCCGTCAGGGCCAATCCGTGTCCGATAAGCTTGCCTTATCGGACACGATTCGATACCCTGGCAAAATGGCCGCTGCACCCGAATTCGAACCGCAAAACCAGCCCTCCAGCCCACCGGAAGACCGTGCGGCGCGCACGCCGGCGCGGCGCGCGACGCCGCAGCTGTCGGGTTTTGTCGCGGGCGACGACACCCCGCTGCCGAGCCCGGAACTCGAACGGCTGGCTGGCTCGGCGCGCGGCTACGCCAAAGCGAAAGACAGCGCCAATACCGCCCGCGCCTATGCCTCGGACTGGAGACAATTCGAACGCTGGTGTCGGCGCCAGGGTTTTGAGGCCCGCCAGCCCGACCCGCGCGTGGTCGGGCTGTTCATCGCCGCCTCGGCCGCCGGCACGGGCATCGCCAAGGCCGCCGTTTCGACGATCGAACGCCGCCTGGCGGCGGTCACCACGACCTATCGCAGCGCTGGAACGCCCCTCCCCCGCCAGGATCGCCATATCGTCGACGTCATGGCGGGCATCCGTCGCAGCCACGGCCGGCCGCCGCGCCAGAAGGAGGCGCTGTTCGCCGAGGACATTTTGGCGATGACCGCGATGCTGGAGCAGAATCTGCGCGGCTGGCGGGATCGCGCCATCCTGCTGATCGGATTTGCCGGCGGCCTGCGCCGGTCCGAGATCACCGGGCTCGATTGCGGTCCGAAGCAGAGCGATGACAGCCGCGGCTGGATTGAAATCCTCGATGGCGGCGTCGTCCTCACCATCGATGGCAAGACCGGCTGGCGCACCGTCGAGATCGCCCGTGGCTCGTCGGACCGCAGCTGCCCGGTCCAGGCGCTCGAGACCTGGCTGAAGCTCGGCCGCATCGTCGACGGTCCGGTGTTCCGGCCGGTAACGCTGGCGAATGGCGGCATGCAATCCGGGCGTCTCAGCGATCGCCACGTGGCGCGCCTGGTCCAGAAGCTGGCCCTGGCCGCCGGCGTTCGCGGCGATTTGCCGGAGGGCGAACGGGCGCTCGCCTTCGCCGGCCATTCACTGCGCGCCGGCCTCGCCTCCTCCGCCGCGGTCGACGAAGCCCATATCCAGCGCCAACTCGGCCACGCCTCGGCCGAGATGACAAGGCGTTACCAGCGCCGGCGTGATCGGTTTCGCGTCAATCTGACGAAAGCCGCTGGCCTGTGAGCGGACAGCGCAACGGGATCAAGGGTTCGGAGCGCCCGGACCTGAAACCGAAAGGGGACTGCAGGGCTTCTCCGTCCCCTTAAGTTGGTCAAGTTGAAATCAGGAAGGAGAAGCGACAGCCAGGCTCCATTTCGCTGGCCTCGATCGCCGCGATATCTTCCTCGGTCAGATCGACGGTGCGGACGGCCCGGCGATCATGGCCGACGGGCTGGCGTTCCTTGGCCGGTTCGATGCCGTCCGCCGCTGCCGGCGGCGCACTGGTTCGCTTCGGTTCTTCTTCCATGACAGCTTCCTCCGCACCCATGCTCGCCTTGATCGCCGTCTTTCAAAGGTCAGGCCGCCTCGATATCGGTCTGCGGAAAATCGCCGCCCTTGAACATCAAGGGCTCGCCGAGGTGGCGGGCGCAGGCATAGGCGAAACAATCCCCAAAATTGAGGCGCGCCGGGTGCCGGCCCTTGCCGTAGCGGTCGAAGGCGTCAAGCGCGATGCGGGCTGTTTCAGGCGGCACGTTCACCAATTTGATCTCCATCAACACGAGATAGCTCTCAACCGCTTCCGAGGCCTCGACGATCGGCAGATCGAGCACGCGGGCGACGGCGATCGCCGCCTCCCACACCGCGAGCGGCGAGGTCAGCCTGGTTGCGGCCTGCTGGAGGCGCGCGAGCAACTCCCGCGCCTCGTCTTCGTCCGTCAGCATCGCCGTGAGCGCCGAGGCGTCGATGAACATCAGGCATCTTCGTACAGGCTGTCGCGGAACGCCTTGTCGGCCGCCTTGCCGCTCTGCGGATTGCCTCTGGCCCTCAAATCGCGACAAAACTGCACTCCCAGGTCGACCAGGGACGGCTTGCCCTGCTCGCGCTCGAGTTCATGGGCGAGCGCCGTGTGCACGGCTTCGGTCAGTCCGATTTTCTTCAGCTCAGCGACCCTGCGGGCCAGCGCGTCAGTCTCGGGATTCTTGATATGGAAGGCCATTCGGCGCTCCTCTAGCATGTATGGTGTAGCCTTATATAACATATCGGATACACCACGGGAAGGCCGGCCGGATTCGTCGCCAAAACCGTCAGAAAAGCCCGCCGCGCACGACGGGCGTTTTATAGTTAACAGCCTATGAAAGCCCCGATCACCCCTGAAAGCCTGCGAGAATGACGACCCCTGCCCGCCTCCCCGATGCCGTCTCGCTCGAAACCGTCTTGGCCGGGCTCGATGCGGCGTCGGCCGACGCCGACCTCATCCCTGCCCTCACCGCCGCCTTTCCGGGCTTTGCATTCGGCGTGGCGCCCGTCGACGACGATTACTGGCGCAACACCCGCACGGTCATCGGGCCGGACGACACGCGGGTCGGCGAATTGCGGCCATGGATGGCGGCTGAGCTCGCCAGGGACGGTGGCGACGTCAAGGCGGTCTGGGCGCGCGCCTCAGAGAGACCGATCTGTAGATCACAGAATGGCGGTGGCACGAGCGCCTTCGTGTCGGCGCCAACCGGGCTGGGTCCGGCGAACTATGTTCAGACCACGCTACGGCTTTTGATGGAGCGGCGCCTATGGACGACATCACCTCCCGCGCGCTGGTTTCCGATCCGAAACCCGGCGGGCCCTCCAGCTCGACGCGCTGTCGGCGATCCTGCCGATGGAGCGGCGCGATCGGCTCGCCAAACTCCTCACCGACGATGACGTCGCAACGCTGAAGCATCTCGCGCCCGAGGGCATGGGCGAAAGCACCCTGCGGGCGCTGGCCTCCGATCTGGCCTACCTTGAGGGTTAGGCGAAAGCTGCGCCGTGGCCGGCGCCGGAAAGCCTGACGCTGAAATTCGTGGCGCATCATTTGTGGGATCCGGCCAAACGAGAAAGCGATCCGCAGCATGGGATGCCAGCCGAGGTCGCAGCGGACATGCGGTCGGCCTTGCTGCTCCGGACCGATGGTCCGCATGCGCCATCGACTGTGAAGCGCCGGCTGACGAACTGGGGCACACTGCATCGCTGGGGAAAGGGCAGGAGGGTCTGTTCCATTCGCCCAGTCTTCGCACGGCGGTCAGGCTGGCGGTCCGGGCCAGCACCTGACCCCGGCAGCGCAAGAGCAAGCGAGCTGTCACGCGCGACGTGCTCGACCGGCTGCTCGCGACATGTCGCTCCGACCGGCTCGTCGACACCCGCGATCTGGCCATTCTGCTTCTGGCCTTCGCCTCCGGCGGACGTCGACGCAGCGAGGTGGCGCGTCTCTGGGTCGAGCAGATCAGCGAGGAGCCCGCGGTTCCGGGCGATCTCCAAGGCCCGGACTCGCCGACCTTGCCATGCGTGGCGATCCAGCTCGGCCGGACCAAGACCGGCATCGCGGATGAGGCGGCGAGGGTGCTCCTGGTCGGGCCGCCGGTCGAGGCGCTGCGCGAATGGCTTGAGCGCGCCGACATCTCCAAGGGTCCGATCTTTCGGGCCATCGACCGCTGGGAGGCGATCGAGGAGCGGGCACTGGCGCCACAGTCGATCAATCTCATTGTTAAGTGGCGCTGCGCGATGGCCGGGCTGGAGGCACGGGAGTTTTTCGCGCACGGCCTTCGATCGGGATATTTGACTGAGGCGGCGCGCCAGGGCGTGGCGCTGCCCGAGGCCATGCAGCAGTCGCAACATCGTTCGGTGCAGCAAGCGGCGAGCACTACAATGAGGCCGATCGGGCGCGGGGCAACGCGGCGCGGCTATACATCGGTTGAGATTAAGGCGTCGGAGCAACCCAAAGAATGTTGTCAGCAGACAACGTGGCTCTGAAGCCGGATGTTGTCTGCTGACAACAAAGTCCTGCCAGTCTCGCGATCCATCTGGCATTAACGTCTCGTTAACCCTTAATTTGTTGCGGCGACTCGGGAATCGTGTCTTCTCTTGAGACGGATAATTACCGTCTGACGCAGAGAAACCGTCTTGAGTTAGCATGATAAGCATCGTCGAAGCAGGAACTGAGACTGCAAGTGCGCGGATCACGCGCCATGCAGGCGTTCTCTCCGGACAGCTACGTTCGCTTGGCACCGCTCTGTTCCCACCGGCAGCCACCAAATCCCTCCGCTCTTTCACCTCAGGCGAAGTCGCCAAGATCGTCCGCGTTTCGGACGGATATCTCAGACAGCTCTCGTTAGACGGCCTCGGCCCGATTCCCTCCACCGGTCATGGCGGGCGACGGTCCTACACGCTGGCGCAAATAAATGAGCTGCGCGCCTATCTTGCCGAGGCGCGTCCGCGGGAGGGACTTGAGTTCTTTCCACGGCGCCGGAACGGCGAGAAGCTGCAGATCATCACAGTTGCGAACTTCAAGGGTGGCTCCGCGAAGACGACGACAGCTCTGTATCTTTCTCAGTATCTCGCGCTGGCGGGACTTCGGGTGCTGGCTCTCGATCTCGATCCCCAAGCGTCTCTCTCGGCCATGTTCGGCTATCAGCCCGAATTCGATATCGGGCAAAACGAGACAATCTATGGGGCTATCCGTTACGACGATCAGCGCCGGCCCATGCGTGAGATTATCCGCCCCACATATTTCGACGGAATTGGCTTGGTCCCCGGAAACCTCGAACTCATGGAGTTCGAGCACCATACGCCCCGCGCGATGATCGAGCGTCGGGAGCGCGGACATGACCTATTCTTCCGCCGGTTGGCCGCCGCAATCGATCAAGTGGCAGACGATTACGATGTCGTCGTGATCGACTGCCCGCCCCAGCTCGGATACCTCACGATGGGGGCGCTGAACGCCGCCACCGCGATGCTCGTGACAATTCATCCCCAAATGGTGGATGTCGCTTCGATGAGCCAATTTCTGCTCATGACTTCCGACCTCATGGCGGTCATCGAGGAAGCAGGCGGACGCCTCGACCATGATTTCATTCGCTACGTCATCACGCGCCACGATCCAAATGACGTGCCGGAGGCCCAGATCGTTGCGCTCCTGCGAAACCTGTTCGGGTCGGACGTACTGCAAGCGACGGTGTGGAAGTCGACGGCAATCGCCAACGCAGGCCTAACCAAACAGTCACTCTACGAACTCGATCGCGGATCCGTAGGCAGAGGGGCCTACGACCGGGCCCTGGAATCTGTGGATGCTGTTAACGGTGAGATCACGCAACTCATGAAGAAGGTGTGGGAGCGATGAGCAAGCGCACTGACACAATCAAGAGCCTCTTCACCGCCCCTCACACAGTCCCGTTGTCTGCTGACAACACAACTTCCGCAGCGCCAGCGCGAGTCTCGGCCGGCGCCGTGCGGTCGCTGAAGGATTCCTTTTCGGAGGTTGAAAAGGAAAACCAAGAACTCCGGGACAAAATTGCCGCGGGCGCGACGATCATCGAGATCGACCCACTGCTTGTCGATCCTTCTCCGGTCGCTGATCGTTTTCGAGACGACGACGCCAGTTCCGACGAGGTTCTAAAGCAATCGATTGCACAAAGGGGACAGGAAATACCGATCCTCGTCCGTGAGCATCCGACGGCGCCCGGGCGATATCAAAGCGCGTATGGCCATCGTCGCGTTCGTATTACGCGTGAGCTAGGCATTCTTGTGAAAGCGATCCTCAAGCCGCTCTCAGATGAAGAGCTCGTGGTGGCCCAGGGCCTTGAGAATGGTCCGCGCGAGGATTTGAGTTTCATCGAGCGCGCTATGTTTGCGATGCACATCGAAGATGCCGGACACAAGCGCTCGGTGGTTCAAGATGCTCTCGCCATCGATAGAGCTGAGGCGTCGAAGCTGATCACCGTTGCGAAGGCGATCCCGCACGACATTGTCGACGCGATTGGCAAGGCTCCGAAAATCGGTCGTGGCCGATGGCAAAGCTTTTCGGAGCTGCTTGCGGACGCCCCGGCGGTCAAACGGATCAGAGCTGCAATCAGCGACCCGACATTTTCCGGCCGAGATTCGGATGGGAGATTTCTCGCCGCGTTTTCTGCGGCTAGCCGTCCCGCCGCGAAACATGCCTCCCGGACCGAGCGCGCGGCCGCGGTTCTGGCTGCTAACGGACAGCGAATCGCTCAGGTCCAACATACAGAACGCGAACTGAAACTCTCCATCGACAAGAAGGTGCCCGCCTCGTTCGCGGACTTTCTCGTCGAACAGCTCCCGCACTTGTTCGACACTTTCTCCAAGTCGACCGAGCGTCAGGAGGCCAACGAGGCGTAACTGCCTCATCCATCAACCACCAACCAGGAGCAACACGGCAAAAGAAAAAAGGCCCCCGAAACGGAGTTCCGGAAGCCCTCTCTTCAAGTTTGGCGACTGAGAGAGAATCACTTTCGCGAATCGCAGTCAAGACTCTCAACGCGATTTAAACGCCGTTTTGGCGAGCGGATTTTCTTTGCCCAGCTGAGGCAAAGACATGGAATCACACCCTCCAACGACGCCCTTTGGGCGGCGATCGCTGACGCTTGCCCATGTGGCAAGCCAGATGGTCGCAACGACGCGACCTCCTGAGAAGGTCGTGCACAAATGGAAGATCTTCCACGCCATCTGCACGGCGCGGCCGCGTCTTGGCATCTCCGAGCGTTCGCTTTCAGTCCTGAACGCGCTCCTGACGTTTCACCCGGAGACCGCGCTCACTGGTGAAGACGATCTGATCGTCTTTCCGTCGAACCACCAGTTGTCGCTGCGGGCGCATGGGATGCCGGCGTCGACGCTGCGGCGTCACCTTGCGGTTCTCGTCGATGCCGGGCTTGTCGTCCGGCGCGATAGCCCGAACGGCAAGCGCTATGCTCGTAAGGGTACCGCCGGCGAGATCGAACTCGCCTTCGGCTTCGACATATCGCCACTGGTTGTGCGATCCGAAGAGTTCGAGAGTCTGGCGGCCGACATCGAGGCGGAGGCGCGGGCGCTCAAACTTGTCCGCGAGCGGATCACGCTGTGCCGGCGCGACATTGCCAAGATGATCGCGACCGGCATTGAGGAAGGTGTGCCGACGCGCAGGGGAGGGCAGGGGCCGGCCGACTGGCAGGAAGTTCATGTCGCCTTCCGCTCGATCGTTGACCAGATTCCGCGCACGGCAACGCGGCAAGAACTTGAGCCGGTCGCTGAAGAGCTCTCACAGCTTGCGGATGACGTGCTCAATCTTTTGGAAACACACATTAAATCCACGAATCCAAGCGCCAATGAGTCCCATACTGAGCGCCACATACAGAGTTCAAATACAGACCCCCTTGTTGATCTTGAACCTAGCCTTCGAGAAGGCAGGGCGGGGAGGCCTGAGCCAAAATCACAAACACCGAGGGTGACGGAAGGGACCTATCCGTTGGGAATGGTGCTGAACGCCTGTCCCGATATCGCCGATTACGCCAAGGGCGGGATTTCGAACTGGCGGGATTTCCTCGCCACCACCGCGGTGGTGCGATCGATGCTGGGAATCAGCCCCAGCGCATGGGAGGAGGCGCAAACAGTCCTGGGCGAAACGCCGGCGGCGATTGTCGTTGCGTGCATCCTGCAGCGCGGCGCTGCGATCAGATCTGCCGGCGGCTACATGCGCGGTTTGACGCGGAAAGCCGAGGCCGGAGAATTCTCGCTCGGCCCGATTTTGATGTCGCAGATCAATTCGCGTCTCCACGAAAAGCGGCGGGCGTGACGCGATGACGATCTCACCTCCGCGTCCTCGCTTTGTCCTGCGTTCTCGAACTTGCCGCATGGTGGCACCTGACCGCGAACGGTTGATCGAGCGACCTGCGAGCGGAAAACTGAAACTGCGCGGCGGTCCCACACTGCGCGGTCTCGCCGCCGACGCTCTCACGCTGCCCAGGAATCGCCGACCTGATCGTGTCCCTTATCGCATGTCAGCGCTTCCGAAATGTCCTCTGTGGAGGGTGCGCAGAATCCGGAATGACCGGATTGGCCGTCCTCTTTCTCGGGCCGAGGCCGGACCGGGGGTGCAGGCAACGATCGCAGGTCTTTCGTCCGGTCGGGCTGTCGCTCCCGGTTGCATGGCTGGATACCTGTGGCCGTCGACGGCACGTCGGCCCCTGGAGCCAAGAATTTTCCCCTGCCGGTTTCCCCCTGCAAGCGGGGACCCGACCGGCATTCCTCGCGCACGCGCCTGCGGCGCCAAAATTCGTGGCTCCGGCCGGGGCGCAGCGCTGCGCTTGCCCTCCGCTCGCCTCTGGCGGCTCCGGCTCTGTTTCGTCTTCCTGGCCATTACGGAAAAGCCATCGCAACGGGGTACAGCCCCACGAGATGGAGAAAGACAATGCGCAATATCGCCGAATTCACCCTCATCGGTCGGGTCGGAACCATCAAGCAAGTCGGCAAGACTGTTCGCGTCAGCATCTGCGCCAACTATCCCTTCAAGGACGACAAAGGTCAGTGGAAGGACGACGCGCACTGGAACGAAGTCACGATCTTCACGAAGGCGATCCAGTCCTACGTGAGCGCGCATGTCAGCAAGGGCGACCTGGTCCACGTGCGCGGACGGCTTCGGCAGAACAGCTTCGAGCGCGACGGCCAGCGGGTCTACACCGTCGATCTCATCGCTCTGGAGTTCGGTCGGCTGGCGCAGACCAGCGAACGCGCCGCGGCATAGCGAACAGCGGGGAGGCTTCGGCCTTCCCCATCGCTCCCGCCTGGAGGTCGGCGCCGGAATCGAATCCGGACCGCTACGAAGGAAGTTTTCGCGATCGGGTCTGCCGCGCGAGCCCGCGGTCGGCACGATTTTTTTTGCCGATTGCCGAGACCAGCTCGTCGTAGTCGACGCCGTTTTTCTTGAGCGCGCGGCGGGCATCCCCGACATCGAAGCCCAAGAGCTCGAGCACGCTCATGTTGAGGCTCGACGCGATCCGCTCCATCGTCCGCAGCGTCGGATTGCCGATGCCGCGCAGGATCGTGTAATAGGTGCCGCGGGCAAGCCCTGTTTTCGGCAGGAAGGCTTCCATCCCCCCGTTTTCGATCTCGAGTTGTTGCAGCCGGATCGCCAACATTTCATTCAGGATCGAATGATCAACGGGCTGTGGCTTGCGAACAGGCGGCATTGCAGACGGGCTTTCGGGTCCACGGCGAGAAACGACGTGGGAACATACAGCAGAACCGAGGTCCAGTATATTGGACGTTAGAAACGTTCACAGGCAAGTCCTTGAAACGATTCGCCTTGCCGAGCGGCTCTCCGGGCGACGCGTGTCCGCCGTGTTTGCCAGACGAACCAATCTCAGCGAATTGCCGCCGGCGCGCTCAACAATAAGTTCGATATAATCCGGCTAGGATTAGCGGCTGACGTCAAGATGAAAATAGCTCAACCGTGGTATGCCGAGGTGCTGGCAAACTCACGCCGGCTTAAACCTGATTCCGTTCGGAGGCCTTCCAGTCGAAGGCCGGCACTGCTTGGCTGCGCAGCGTCGACACCAGAATGGGGACGGATCGCCGTTGACCGATTCCGCCAGTTCGCCTTCGTCGACGAGCAGCCCTACAGGCTCGACCGGCCGTAGGCGCGAGCGCGCACCCGCAAGCCACCCTCGAGAAACTTGCGCGCGCATTTGGCGATGGTAGCAAGCCTTGCCGCGCCCTAGCCCGGCGATGGCAATGAGACCAGGCGGGGCACAGACATCGGCCGGGCTGGGGCCCCAATCTGTCGAGAAAAAATTCCACGCGCGGGAAGATGTAGTCGTGAGGATGAACGCCGCCGCGCAGCGCGGGTACTAGCGTTCCGTCTGCCACTAAGCTCGCTGGCCGATTCCGAGACACTGTCTCGCGTCCCGTCCAGGTCCATCGCGCCCTACAGGTCGCGGGTGTTTTCGCTCCACCTCCTCGACCGAATGAGGTCTGGCTGCCGGACCGTTTTTCAGTCCGAATCGGTCCGCAGGAACTGGCCCTCTTCCAGGGACTTGACCCGTTGGGCCAACGTGATCTCGGAGAATGAGCATGAAAGTGATTTTCGCCTCGGTTTGCTTGCTGGCACTCACCTCCTTCTCGCCGGCGGAGGCAAAGGGGTGCATCAAGGGCGCCATCGTCGGCGGCGTTGCCGGCCACATCGCTGGCCACGGCAAGCTTGGCGCTGCGGCGGGCTGTGTGGTCGGCCATCACGAAGCCAACAAGCCCAAACCCAACTCGAACGCGCAGACCCCCTCGGGACAGAAGTAGCCGATCGGGCAACGCATTGAGCCCCCCTACCGAGCCGGAGAATGAACGCGTCGTGAGGGACCCGGTCCCATTCCGAGAGCCACATCTTCGAACTGGATGATGGTTCCCGACGGCAGATGGTATGAGCGACCTCGATCTAACCCTCAACTGTAAGCCAGAATCCGAAGTCTCGATCGTGCCCATCGACGATGAGGTCATTCGGCGTCGGTGGATAAGGTGCGCCTGATACCGGGAGAAAACCGTCAGGGACGTGAAATCCATTCTCAAGACGCGTCTCCGCGGATTGGGAGCGGAGCCATTCTGCCGGCCCCTTGAAAGTTGCTTCTGAACATCTAAGTACCATCCGCAGACCATCCTGTTGGATGGTAAAGATGGATGTTGCTATGGCCGATAATGTGCGCGAGCTGCGCCCCAGGACGCCCGACACCGAGAAGATCACGGTCAACCTTGGCTATGTCGACCTCGGTCACGTCGATCTCATGGTGAGGGAAGGGTTCTATTCGAACCGGACCGATTTCATCCGGACGGCCATCCGGAACCAGCTCGAACGCCATGCAGACGTCGTCAGGCAATCCACAGCCCGAAAGAGCCTGGACCTTGGGTTGCGAAATTACAGCCGCGAGGATCTCGAAGCGGCGCAGCGCGCCGGCGAGATGCTGCAGATCAATGTTCTGGGACTGGCCACCATCGCCCAGGACGTCACAGCCGAGTTGGCTCGCGCCACCATCGCCTCGGTCTCGGTGCTGGGCGCCCTGCATGCCACTCCCGCGGTCAAGGCCGCTCTCGCCGACAGGATGAGGTGAAACGATGCTGAATCAAAACATGGTTTGCGAAGCAACCCGCCTCACCCGTGCCGGTCAACTGATCGAGGCCATCGCGCTCCTGCAGCGCATGCTCCGCGGCGAGTGTGACCCAGCACCGGCGTCCCGCAGCGCCGCGCCTCCGCTCGCCAGGCTTGAGCCTCCGACAATCGACGCAAAGGCCCGCGTCGTCGAGGAGAGCGAAAGCAGGCCGGTCGCGCAGGCCGCGTCTACTCAAGGGCTCAAACGTCCCGCGCCGCGCGACGGCATGAGGAAGTTTTCCGGGGTTGGCCTGCGAGGCCCGATCGGACGCGCTCCGCCGTCCACGTCGGATATCGTGCCCGATGGCACAAAGTTCATCGAGAGCACCTTCAGCAACGCGGCGGGAAGCCGGAGCTACAAGCTATTCACCCCGAGCCGTTGTCAGGGACAACAGCTTCCGCTGGTCGTCATGCTTCACGGCTGCACCCAGTCGCCGGACGATTTCGCTGCCGGCACCCGGATGAACTTCCTGGCGGAAGAGCAGAATTGTTTCGTGATCTATCCCGAACAGCCGAGCGGAGCCAACCACGCGAAGTGCTGAAACTGGTTCCGCTCGGGCGACCAGCGGCGCGGTGGGGGCGAACCCTCGCTGATCGCCGGCATCACCCGCCATATCATGCGGGATCATGCGATCGATCCGAAGCGCGTCTACGTCGCGGGTCTGTCGGCCGGCGGGGCCGCCGCCGCCATCATGGGCGCGACGTATGCCGATCTCTACGCGTCTGTCGGCATCCATTCCGGCCTGGCCTGCGGCGCCGCCAGCGACCTTCCATCCGCATTCGTCGCCATGCGACAGGGAAACGGGTCCGGCGCAATTGGGAAGGCTGGCTCTCCCGTACCGACCATCGTTTTCCATGGCGATCGCGACACTACGGTGCATCCCAATAACGGCGACCGGATTCTTGAGCAGTCCGCCAAAGCAACCAGTCCGACAAGGAAGGTGCTTCGCGGACGAGTCCCGCACGGCCATGCCTATACCCGTACCATCCTTACCGACGGGGACGGGCCGGCGATGTCCGAACACTGGGACATTCATGGTGCCGGACACGCGTGGTCGGGCGGCAGTCCAGCCGGCTCCTACACCGATCCGCGAGGGCCGGACGCGACCAGAGAAATGCTGCGTTTCTTCCTCGAGCATTCGCTCGAAGGGTAGTCGGACTTCACGATTCCGGTGGGGACGGACGCGAATTAAGATGTTCGCAGCAGGGCGGGCGCGATGTAGGAACCAAGCCTAGCCAATCGTCTTGATTCCAAAGCCATCCCTCGGCCACCGGAGCTCTGCGTAACGGCCCTCGCGCGGATTGGAAAGGCTTCCCGCGTCCCTCGGGAATTCTCGGTCTGGTCGATCTGGTGGCGCTACGCCGGTAAGGGCATGGTGCGGCCCCGTGAGCGGGACGGCCTCGCGTCTTCCCTCCCGGATGATATTTTGTGAAGGCGATCCCGTGTGTCTCGCTCCCATTGTGTCGGCGTATCGCGTTGCGGCAAACTCTTTCTGTAATGCCTCGTCAGGGAGAACCTTTCCGTCAAGTCTCGTGAGTCGGCGGTAAACGCCCGATTCGTTTGAGGTGGTCGTACAGAATGCGATCGATGATCCGAAGCGGATGTGTCCGTCCCTCGGCGGCCATTTGGCGGACGACAAGGTCGATCGCATCGGGCAACCGCAATGCATAAGGCCGAGATGATGATCGCTCACCGTAAGCGTCGAATGGATTTCGATCGCGGGTTTTTTGAGGGCGCGGCTGCTTTCGCGGGGGCGCAGCATCTGTCGGGACGGCGTGCGACGCTGGCATGACGACCTGATCTTCATAGGCCGGCGTCACGACGACTGGCTTGGCAGCGAGAGCATCGGGCGCCGACGTGTTGACCCGATGGGCGCGGAACGCATCGCGGGGCAGGGAAGGGCGATTCGGTTTCTGTGCAGAGGCAGGATCCGTCATGCGGCGCTATCGCCCTGGCCGGCGCCCTGGCTTGCCGCGAGTAATTCGCGGACCACTTGGTCGGCATTGTAACGGGCCTTCCTGATCGCTTCGTCCTTGTCGTTCATCTGGTACAACGTGCCATGTCCGCTTGTCATGGTGCGATAGGTGACGCGCCGGTACAGCGCGTTCGTGCAGACGGGAACCTTTTCCGCATCGAGATAGGAAACAACCTCCTTGAGGGGGCGGGTGTTTCTGTCGAGGCTGTCGTATTCGTTGAACAGGACGCGATGCTGGCTCATCGGCAGCTTTGACGTCGCCGCGTGCTGTTCGAGATTGCGGATTGTGCGCACGACCTGCGAAGCGTCGAAGGTGTGCACCTTGCAAGGGAGGACGACGAGGTCGGCGCGAAGTGTCGACTGGATCAAGACATCGCCATAGTAGCCAGGGGTATCGATGACGACGACATCGTAGCCATCGAGCCGATCGATCGTCTGGGCGAGGGCTTTCTCGTCAGGCGCGCGCACCAGGTCCACGCCCTGCGGGCTCAAGCCGCGGGCGACCGAAGACGCATGCCATTGGTAGGAGGACCCCTGCGGATCGGCATCCACGATGGCGGCCGAATATCCGTGTTTGGCAAACTCGCCCGCGAGGATGATCGCGATCGTGGTCTTCCCGCTTCCGCCTTTCGGATTCGCCACGGCGAAGATGCTCGGCAACTGGTTCCTCCCTCAGCGATATCAATGACGCAATGACAACATACAACATAATGAACATACGACAACCCCGGATTGTGCCATTCCGGTAGTCCGTGATTGCGTTCTGGAGGCAGTACGTTGTTGCGGAGATGCGCGAATGCGCGTGTACGGCATTGCCGTACTTTTGGAATGCGATATTGCTATGTTTCGATGTTACGGCATTCTGACTTTGCGGTGTTGAGGTTTTACCTGCTTGCTTCCTTGCGGCATTCCGTTTGTGCGGCAATTGCGACATGACGCACCGCGGCATTATGGAATTGCGGTATCGCCGCAATCAGACGAGGCGCTGGAGGCGCTCCCGCGCCATAGGTTGGAGGCTCCATCCGGATAGCTCTTTCGGACGCAAGCGCCCTTCATGTGCTGAGCATCTAACATTCAGTGTATTAGATATTGGTTGACAAGATACCGGTTTGTGGGCCAAACCGGGGAACGGCTGCTGAGCGCAGCCGGAAGCGCTGTCGCGCTTGGGCCGGCATCTCATCGATGCCGGCGTATTCGGCGCCGGTCTGACGACCGGCAAGCCGTGCGAACGGAAAGGGAGGGGAGCGCCGATGGCTCGCTCCGCCGCAGCACCGAGACGAAAGCCGAGGCTTCGGACCGAGCTGTCCGAGGCGGATGAGCAGCGTCTACGGGAGGCCGTCGCATTGTTCGGCTTGCCGAAAGCCGAAGTGGTGCGCCGGCTGATCCGGGCCTCCGTTCAGGCCGGACCAGCCCTGTCGGCCGAAAACACCCGCGCTATCGTGGAGTTGGCGAGCCAGGTGCGCATGGTCGGCCGCAACCTCGCGCAGGTTCTGAAAGCTATTCACCGTGGTCAAGCGGTCCGCATCGAAGACACCGAGCCGGTGTGGCGAGGGCTGCACGAGGTCGTCGCGGCGATCAACGACGAGCTGACCGGAATGACCGTCGCCTACGGGGCGAAGCTGCGGCGCGAGGCCAAGTTGACATTGCGCTCGGCCATCGACGAGGCCACTCCATGAGCCGCGCAGCGCAGATCGTCTGGTGGTTTGAACAGGTCGATGCCGCGCGTCGGGCAGTCGCGGAGGCGCAGGCGGAACGTCGACGGCCGCGCCGGCCCGGCGTCTTGGATGAAGACGTTCGCGCGAGGCGGGCACGCGTCGCGCTGCTTCCCAAGACGCCGCCGGCACAAGACATCATTCGCGGTGCGACAATCACGGGCGAGAGGGACGAGGAACGGGCGCGTTCGATCCCGGCTGCGGGCGTAGCTGGCGGCGCAGGTCCCGGAGCCGCGCCTCTGCGTGACGCGCCGAGCCCGATATCCGGAGGATTCGGCGCTAGCGGGATCGGAATGAGCTCGGGCGAGGGAGGGCAGCGCGGATATCTTGGCAGGGCTCGGCAGCTCGCTGCCGGCTACCAGCCTGCCGTCATCAAGGTGGTGTCCTATGCGCGCGGCGTCGCGCGCGCCACGGCGACCGGCCAGTATGTCCAGCGCGAAGATGTTCCACTCGAGACCCATGACGGGCGGTCGCTGACGGACCGGGAAGACGTGGCCCATGAGATCAAGGCTTGGTCGACGGATTTTTCGAAGCGTGCGGAAAGCCAGGACGTCGGCGCATTCCATCTGAAACTTGAAGGTGTCCCAGATACCACCGAAGGCCGAGCGACGTACGAGAAGGCGGTCGCAGCCGCCTTCTCCGGACATCGTCATGCCGCTCACATCGATGCCGACGGCGCCGGCGAGCTCGAGGCGCACGTTGTCGCCGCCATGGCCGGGAGCGGCAAGGAGCGCTTCCGAATTCGAGACGCCCGGGCGGCCCATCAAGCACATGACGCCAGACCACGCCGCCTCGATTCCGTATCCGACGCTGCTGTTCGCGCCAGGATCGAAGCGACCGCGGGCGTTAATGCGGAGGCTGTGGCTATTCGGCCGGGGGCGACCAGCCATGGTCGCGACGGCGTCACCTACCGGCTCAACAAGCTGGTCGAGAAGGACTCAGCAATCGACGACCGCGGCAAGAGCCTGTCCAACGTCGCAGACGCGCGCCTCGCAGCGCGGGAATGGGGGCCAGCGCTCCGTTCGCAATCGGCGCGCGACACGATGCACCTCATCATATCGGCCAAGGCCGGGACAGACGTAGGCGCGTTGACCAACGCGGCGCGTGCGTTCCTGCACGACCGTTTTGCCGACCATAAGTTCATGTTCGGCATTCACACGGATAAGGAATCGGCCGGGCATATCCACGCTCACGCCGTTATTACCGTGAAGAACGAATCCGGACAAAAGATCCATCCCAATCGGGACACGTTCGCGGAGTGGCGCGAGGTGTATGCGCAACATGCCCAGGCGGAAGGCCTGAAGATCGTCGCGACCTCGGCGAAGGAGCGCGCCTCCTCGGAAAGCTATGGCCCGAAGGATAAGGCAATCATCGAGGCCGCAGATTGTCCGCGGCCCGCACGAGAAGCCCGCGATCGCGCTTATGCCGCGGATCCCCTCAATCAACGCCTCATCGACAATGCGCGGCAGCGGATCCGGGTGGCGAGAACCAATCCCATCCGCCTTCCCATGTCGGCGCCCGATCGCAAGGTCGTGAACGAGAGCCTCCTCGCCTGGACGACTGTAGCTGCCGAGCAGCCTTCTAATGGTGTCGCAAAGGACATGCTCGAGCGGCTGTTGATGGCGCAGACCGTCGGCGCCATCTTGCATACGATCGGCAAGCGCGTGGAGTTTTTGACCAGGGAGAGCGAAATGCCAATGACATCGCAGCAGATGGCTCAGGATCTACGTCTCATGAACGATGCGGTTTCGCGGACCAGCGATCTCCTGGATGGGGAGACGAAGCAGCAATTTCGAGAGACATCGGCACGCTATTTGGAAACACTCGCCAATCGCATTGATCTCCAGCGCATACAGGAACGCGGCGTCCAGCAGCTCAGCCGGGCGGAGGTCGCAGCCATAGTCGGCGTGAACGCCGAGCGGCTCGTCGAGCGAGCGCAAGAAATTCAGATCAGGGAAGAGCGCGAGGCAACTTCGGCGGAGCGCCTTGCAGACCGGGCAATCGACGCCGAACGGCGGCAAGAGGCCCGCGGTGGCATCGACCCAGCCTCCCAGGAGGAGCTCAGGGCCGAAAGGGCAATTGTCGTTGGTTTGCAACAATCGGCAGCGCGTGAAGCTCGCGAGGCCGCCGCCGCCATTGAAGCCGCACAAGCAATCGCTGAGCACCCGGCACA
Organism: Nitrobacter sp. NHB1; assembly: GCF_036964665.1. NCBI lineage: Bacteria > Pseudomonadati > Pseudomonadota > Alphaproteobacteria > Hyphomicrobiales > Nitrobacteraceae > Nitrobacter > Candidatus Nitrobacter laanbroekii. The sequence continues at coordinate 172,848 of NZ_JBAMDA010000003.1, read as the reverse complement.
GCCTTTGCCAAGAGCTTCGATCCAGACCGATGCCTTGGCAAAGCTTCGCGCGGAACAGGAAAAAATTGTGCACGAACTAGAAAATGAAAAATCAAACGTTCAATCAATCAGAGGCCATAGGCACCGCTGAACAGCAAACTTCTAGCAGCGGCCCTTGTGAGAAAGTATCGCTGATACGATTGCAGCCGCGTGTGGAGACACCGGAAGAGCATCCGCATTCTGTCCGCTGTCTCGCCGCTCCTTCGGAAGCATCGCGATATCTCCGACTCAAACCCAGCCGGAGACATGGAATCACGCCGATTCCGCCAAATCAAATTGCAAGGAAATCGATATCGACATCCCCAAAACCGGCGATATCGAATACTTGCAAAACCCGCGAAATCATTCCGCCAGAACGGTTTCTGCATTCTTCACGAGCGACGAACTATTGTGCGCAGCTTCGCGCTAACGCCGATCACGCCAAAATTGCTGATCGCAACGAGCCAAAACGGGGCTGCGATGCCAAACCCTGCAATGATAACCCCTGCAAGCGCTGGGCCGATGGCGCGGCTGATATTGATCCCGACGCTGTTGGCGGCGATCGCTGGGCTAAGATCCTGCTTCGGAACGAGCTGCGGCACGATGGATTGCCAAGAGGGCGCCTCCAAAGCCTCCACTGTTCCGATCAAGAACGTGAACAGCAGCAGCGTCCAAGGGGTTACCCGGTCGACGGAGACCATTATCGCAAACAGCCCGGCGACGATGGCCACCAGGATTTCGAGGACAAGGATGAATCGGCGTTTGTCGATAATATCCGCCAGCGCGCCGGCGGGCAGCGCAAAAAGGAACATCGGCAGGCTGGTTACGACCTGCACCAGCGAGACCATGAGCGGGCTCGCATCAAAACCGGTCATCATCCAGCCGGCAGCCGCGCTGTAAATCCAGCCTCCGATATTGGCGACGACCGAAGCGATCCACAGCCATCTGAACGCGGTGTGACGAAATGGGCTCCATGCCGAGGTGGCCGCTTCGGCACCGGTCCTTCCGGCGCATCCCTCGATAGGAGCTTGCCGTGGGGCGGGCCACTAGCCCTCAGCCGCGAACATGGGGTCTAATGAAACATGGTGGTCAGAACGACGGAAGTACTCCGTTGAGCATTCTGCTCCCGCGTTTTTTACTGGACTCGGTTTTGATCGGGCACATTACTATAGCAGCAATAATGCGGATCTCGGCGGAGCTACCCCGAGGGAGGCCTTAAACCAGACTGCTATCGACCATAAGCCGGTGTTGCCAGGCATTGGCTGGGTCATTCGGATGCGTGCGGAAAATAGCCGTTTTTCACGCGTCGTCATGGGAGCCTGGCGAGCTTTCAGAAAGAGCTCGACGAAAGGGCTGGCTATGACGGATGGAGATCGCCTCGTCATTGCGTGTCCCACGTGCGCAACGCTCAATCGTCTGCCGGCTGCAAGACTGGCGGACGGAGGACGTTGCGGACAATGCGGGAATCCATTGTTCCAAGGGCAGCCGGTCGAATTGAACTCGGCGAATTTTGAAAAGCATGCCATATCGAGCGATATTCCACCTCTGATTGATTTCTGGGCCGGATGGTGCGGGCCCTGCCGCCAGATGGCGCCGGGCATCGCGGCGACCGCAGCGAAAGTCGAGCCGCACCTGCGTTTGGGCAAAATCGACACCGAAGCCGAGCAGGCATTGGCCACGCGCTTTGCCGTTCAGAGCATCCCCAGCCTCGTCCTTGTCGAAAAGGGGCAGCCGATCGCACGGACCGCGGGTGCGAGGCCCGAGAGCGTGCTTCTTCAATGGATCGAAGATGCGATGGCGTTACGCCATCGGCATTTTCCAGGTCGTACCATCGGAGACAGATCTTGAGCCGGCTGTTCTCGCCGTACAGGGTTGGCTCGCTTGAGTTGCGCAATCGCATCGTGATTGCGCCGATGTGTCAATATTCGGCCGACGATGGCTGTGCCACCGACTGGCATGTAATCCATCTCGGCAACCTGGCCCTCTCGGGCGCTGGACTTCTTATTATCGAAGCGACGGCGGTGCTGCCGGAGGGGCGGATCAGCCCCGACGACCTCGGTCTTTGGTCTGACGAACATGAAGACGCGCTGGGCCGTGTTGTCGCAATGGTGCGGCGCCATTCGGATATGCCGATTGCCATCCAGCTCGCACATGCCGGGCGCAAGGCTTCCACGCGCGTGCCCTGGGAAGGAGGCGCCCAGATCAAGCCGAGCGAAGATCGTGGCTGGCAGACCCTCGCGCCTTCCTCAATTCCCTACATGAAAGATGAACATCCTCCGGTCGCCCTCGATGGTCAGGGACTCGCAGTCGTTCGCGAGGCGTTTGCCGAGGCAGCGCGGCGGGCGGCGCGGCTCGGTCTGGACGCGGTCCAGATCCATGCCGCACACGGCTATCTGTTGCATCAGTTTCTCTCACCGCTCAGCAATCGACGGAATGACGACTACGGCGGCAGCCTGGAAAACCGGATGCGCTTCCCGCTGGAAGTGTATGATGCCGTGCGTGCAGCATTTCCCCGCGAGAGGCCGATCAGCGTTCGGGTTTCCGGCACTGATTGGGCTGAAGGCGGCTGGGATATCGCGCAGACGATCGCCTGTGCCAGGGCATTGGAAGCCCGCGGCTGCAACGCCATCCATGTATCGAGCGGGGGACTAACGCCCGCGCAAGAGATACCGGTGGGGCCTAATTATCAGGTACCGCTGGCGCGTGCCGTGAAGGCAGCCACCGATCTGCCGACCATCGCGGTCGGCCTCATCACCGGTTACGATCAGGCCGAAGCGATCGTCGGCACCGGCGATGCCGATCTCGTCGCGCTCGCACGCGCCATAATCTATGACCCGCGCTGGCCCTGGCACGCGGCAGCGCATCTGGGCGCCATAGTAAAAGTTCCGAAACAATATCTGCGCACCCAACCCAGTCGCTTTCGCAACCTGTTTGAATGATGAAGAGTAGGGGCCATTCGATGACTGCAAAAATCATTGAGCGCATACGAATTTATCGCCCGTCTCCAGCCAAATACGTCTTTCCGGTGCAAAGCTCTCGTCACGACAGGTGCTTTTGGCACCGGAAAACACATGGCGACGTCTAACTCGCGATCAAGTGCATGCTCGCCGGCAGCGATATCATCGTAAACATCGCCGCGTCGCATCCCCATCTTATTCGACCTGGTGGAACGGCATTGACCCAATCGCGTTTGAACGTAGAGCAGGTCGTCGGCGGTAGAAGCAAGTTGGGGAGTTCGGATGAGACTATCCGTCTCATGTTTTCTTTCCGCCGGGCCTACCACTCGTCAACAGCAAAACGGCATTCTTCAAGAAGGGAGCCTGATCTGGGATGACGTCACGTTTATCCAGCAGACGACGGACCTGCCTCTCAGCGGTCTTGGCGGCGTCCGCGGCGGAGGTGCCTTGTCGTACCTCTGCTTCCGGCCCGTTTTCGAATGGCGCCGTATCGCAAAGAGCGAGGTCGCTCCCTCCAGTACTTGTTGAGCGCGTTCGTGTCCGGATACCCTTTTGCGCTTCCGCGCCACCTCGCGCAGCCCGACCGTCATCTGTGTGAGTCGCAGAGTACTCACGGAAATCGGTAGGCAGGGCAGGTAGGACGTTCGTAGACTTGGCTCATTCCTTGGCAGATGGCGGCACAGCAACTGCGTCCTGTCCACGCGTCAGCGCGCTTACGGCGTCGTCGACGCTGCGGTAGACCCCGGCCGGACCCAGCATGGCGGCGATGCCGAAGCGCGCCAGCGCCTTCTGTGCTCTGACCGATTCCAGCCGAGCGATCGAGAAGGTAATCCCGGCGTCTCGGCAATAGGTGATCACCTCGCGCAAGGTCTGCGCCGCAGTATAGTCGATGTCGATGACGCTGCTGGCCTCGAACACCACGTGCTTCAGGCTACCCGCGCGCTCCCCCACCATCGCGTGGAAGTCCTGGCGGAAGCGATCTGCGTTGACGAAGGACAGTGGCGCTTGGAATGCTACTACCAGCACGCCTGTGATCCGCTCGCCCGTCGGCTTGCCATCCGGTGGCCACCATATGGAGGTACCAGACACGTGCTCGAACTCGATCGCCTTGGCCTGGGCGATGGTCCACAACCCGTGCAGCAATGACAGACCGATGCCGATGGCGACGCCGATCTCAATCGGCAGCGCCACGATAGCGAGCGCGGTGGTGACGATCAGCAAGAATTCCGTCGGTGCTTGACGCAGCGTTGCCATGAAGGTCTGCCAGCGCAATATACGCATAGCCACGAAGAACAGGATGCCCGCCAGCGCCGCCTGCGGCACGTTCTTCAAAAGGTCCGAGCCGAACAGCACAAGCGCCAGCACGATGGCCGCGGCCAGCAAGCCGGCGACCTGCGAGCGCCCGCCGGTCTCGACCGAGATGGCGGTGCGGGGTGGGCTGGAATTGACCGGGAATGCGCCGACAAGGCCGGACAGCAGGCTGCCCGCGCCGACGCCGATGAAATCGCGGTTGACGTCGTCAGAGCCAGAAGGACCGCTGCCGGCGAAGGAGCGCGTGGTGGCTGCCGTCTGGACCATGATGACGATGGTAACCAGAAGGGTGAGCGGCACCAACGTACGCATGTCTCCGAACGTCACTTCGGGCAAGCGCAGGCCAGGCGACGTGGCCGGCAGTGCGCCGAGGACCGCGACGCCGCGCGCCGGCAGACCGAAGGCGACCACCACCAGCGTGGCCGCTGCGAGTGCGATTAGCGCGCCGGGGATGCGCGCACTGATGCGCTCGCACAGGACGACAACGGCGAACACGGCGATGCCGATGGCGGCACTATAGGGATTGACCTCACCCAAGTTGCCATAGACCGCTGCGAGGCGGTGGAAGACGTCGCCGCTTCCAGGGTGCAGGCCGAGCAGTTCAGGAAGTTGCGAGGTGACAATATGGACCGATATTCCGGCAAGGAAGCCGGCCGTGACCGGCACCGAGAGCAGATCGGCGACCCAGCCGAGCCGCAGCAGGCCGGCGGCCGATACTGTGGCCCCTACCATTAGCGCAAGGAACGCAGCCATCGCCTCGTAATGGGGCGAACCGGACGCGGCCAGAATCACGAGGCCCGCCGCGAAGATCGGCGTGATGGTGGAATCCGCCCCAACGGAAATGTGGCGGCTCGCGCCGAACAGCGCGAAGGCTATGGTGCCTGCCAGGAAAGCGAGGAAGCCGGCCTGGGGAGAGAGATCACCGAGGCGTGCGGTGGCCATCTGCTCGGGGATGGCAATGGCAGCCAGTGTCAGGCCAGCGAAGGCATCACCGCTCAGGTCCTTGCGGCTCCAGCCGCGCACGGAGGCGAACAGCGGGGACTGTCCCGTACTTTGCATCTTGCCAATTGCACCTGCGTGTTACCCGACCAAAAGTATCACGCAACCTTGTCTAGAAATAAACTTTAAGCTCGAGAGGAAGCAGTTTCGGGTATGCCAATACCTTTTCAAAATAAGGCGAGGTGATCCTATTAAGCTGCGTCTCAAGCTCCCACGTAGCGCGCCACAGCCACGGCAGCTCTTTTGAAGCCGATCCTCTTCCGGAGCTGCAGACCCCACGTGCGCAGAGTGCTGTCGGTTGAGCTGCGCGTCAGAATGACCGCCGCCGCTTCGTAGAGAAGCCCTCGCAAATGGCGGTCGCCACGTCGTGATATATGGCCGTCATAATCGACTTCTCCGGATTGGTAGCGGCGCGTTGTTAGGCCGATCCACGCGCCAACAGATCGGGATTTCCTGAAGTTGTCAGGCTCCTCAATAGCTGTGGTAAAGGAGGTTGCGGTGATCGCACCGATACCGGGAATCGACATCAGGATGCGGCAAGCCTGACTCTGGCGGGCGTCCCGCACCAATTGGCGTCCGAGTTCGGCGGCGCGGATGCGAATGCCACGCCAAGCTTCCAGCATCGCTAACACGATCGATGCAAGTCCGTCCTGATCGGCAAGAAGGCTCCGCACATTCTTCTCGAAGGTGCTTCCCTTTCCGGCGGGAACGAGCAGACCGAAGGTTTTCATGACACCGCGGATCTGGTTGGAAAGCTCGGTAGTGATCCGGACCAGCCGCGTCCGCGCTGCGACAAGCGTGCGGGTCAGCATGCTGTCGAATCCTTTTACCCGCACCTCTCGAAAGAACCCAACTTCCGCGAGTTGCGCCAGACCATCGGCGTCGTTCGCGTCCGTCTTATTCGCCGCCATATCGAGCGCCCCTTTAGCATGGCGCGCATCGATGCAGATCGCCGGCAACCCTTCGGTGTGCAGAGAATGATAGAACCATACGGACAGTGGTCCGGTCTCAAATACCACGCGTTTCACGGATGGCGCCCGCTTGCGGATGAGCTCGGCGATAATGCTGGGATCAGATGCGCACTTGCCGCGCCAGATTCGTTCGCCCGCTCGGCGGATCGAGACTGCCGTCTCTTTCATCGACACGTCGAGACCGATATATTCTTCCATGGCTGTTCTCCATTCGATGCTTGGGCCCGGCGTCTAGTCGTGAGCCCGTATTTCCATCCTATCGGGGAACAGCCACTAGCTTCCATTGTCGGTTGGGACTGATTCAGGGGCGACTCGCTCCCGCGATTACCCCATGTGGACGCCCCTCACGGCATCGTTTGTGCAAGATGGTGGTGTTGCAGACCATCAGAGGAGGCGTCCGTGGAACATATTATCACAGTCGGATTGGATCTGGCGAAGCACGTATTTCAAGTGCATGGCGCTGATCGCAATGGCGCGGTCGTACTGCGCAAGAAGCTTCGACGGGACCAGCTTCTTGCTTTCTTCGCCGAACTGCCCCGATGCGTGGTCGCCATGGAGGCTTGCGGTGGCGCTCATCATTGGGGGCGCGAGATTGGTCGGCTGGGACACGAGGTGAAGCTGATTGCGCCGGCTTACGTGAAGCCGTTCGGTGCGCCCCGACGGCGCGCATTACCAGTGGAGGAAGGATCCACCCAGAGAATTGTCGATTGATCTGGTAGCTGACGAGCGGTTTGGACGAGCAATCGGACGGATCGAAGCCTCGTGACAAAGGTCGCTTTGGGCGGCCGAGCAATCCAGCGGGCGGTAACGTGAGTGAAGTCTGAGCACGCCTCGAAAGTTACGATGTGAATGCCGACCCGATCGAATGGCGGGGAAGGCCGTGCGGACAGGGAAGCAATCGACGCATGCACCTGTCTGGTTCACCGGGGTAATGGGCACGGCACGCTGGAAAGGTAGTGCGGGTAATCGGGGGAGACCCGTCTTGGTCGAAGGTCGCGGCTTCAGCATCGAGTAGTCGATGGACCGGACGGGAGTCGGACAGGGTCATAGTACCGACGAAGCCGGGTAATTCCGGCGGAGGAAAGGACCCTGACTTCAGGTGCGCTTTTGAAGATGGCGAGGGAAAGGGTAGATTGGCGATGAGCCTTGAAACACCCGATAAGATCAGGAGCCTTCAGAGAAAGCTTTATTGCAAAGCGAAGGCGGAGCCTGCTTTCCGCTTCTACGTTCTGTACGACAAGGTCTGCCGCGAGGACATTCTGAGCCATGCCTACAAGCTGGCCCGCGCCAACGCGGGTGCGGCAGGAGTGGACGGAATAACTTTCGAGCAAATCGACGCGTCGGGACTCGAAGCATGGTTGGCCGGCCTGCGCGATGAACTCGTCACGAAGACTTACCGACCCGATCCGGTGCGGCGGGTGATGATCCCGAAGCCCGGCGGCGGCGGACGTCCACTCGGTATCCCAACAATCCGGGACTGGGTCGTCCAAGCTGCCGCAAAGATCGTGCTGGAGCCGATCTTCGAGGCGGATTTTGAGGACGGCGCTTATGGATATCGCCCGCGTCGTAGCGCGGTCGATGCAGTCAAGGAAGTGCACCGGCTTGTTTGTCGGGGCTACACGGACGTTGTTGACGCCGATTTGTCGAAATACTTCGACACGATTCCGCACTCGGACCTCCTCAAATCGGTGGCCCAGCGCATCGTTGACCGGAATGTGTTGCGGCTGATCAAGTTGTGGCTGCAAGCACCAGTCGAGGAACGGGATAGCAACGGGAAACGGCGCATGAGTGGCGGTAAGAGCAACAAGCGTGGCACGCCACAGGGCGGTGTCATCAGTCCGCTGCTCTCTGTCATCTACATGAACCGTTTTCTGAAGCATTGGCATCTCAGCGGTCGGCGTGAAGCATTCCGTGCGCACGTCATCTCCTATGCAGACGACTTCGTCATTCTCAGCCGCGGCTACGCGGAGAAGGCATTGACGTGGACGAAAGCAGTGATGACAAAGCTCGGGTTGACACTCAACGAGGCGAAAACCTCGGTGAAGAACGCCCGATTGGAAAGCTTCGATTTCCTTGGATACACGCTGGGACCCCGCCGTTTCCCGAATGGGGGACGGTGGTATCTTGGCGCGGCTCCGTCCAAGAAAAGTGTGCTGCGGATCAAGAGGAAGGTTAGCGAGCTGCTGACGCCGGGCAACAAGGGCGCATGGCCTGAAGTGCGAGCACGACTGAACCGCCTTCTGGGCGGCTGGTCCGCTTACTTCAGCTATGGCTCTCTGGCCACGGCCCATCAGGCCGTTGACCGACACGTCTTCGACCGCGTGCTCGCCTTTCTGCGCAGACGACATAATACGCCCGGCCGGGGCGTCAGACGGTTTTCTCGCGAGATCTATGGGAACCCTGGCGTGCTTGTGCTGAACCGCGTGCGTAAAGTGTCGCCGACGTGTGCCCCGTGATGAAGCCTGTCGGAAAGCCGGATGCGGGAAAACTGCACGTCCGGTTTGATGAGCGGGGAGAGGAAACGGAGCGTGCATAAACGCGCCACCGCGCCTCTCCTCGACTCTACTGAAGCGCCAGAAGAATGACATGGCGGATGCCGAGGCGATCTGCGAGGCAGCGCAGCGACCGACGATGCGGTTCGTGCCCGTGAAGAGCGAGCTTGCGCAGGCATCGGCGCTGGTCTTTCGCACCCGCGATCTGCTGGTCCGACAGCGAACCCAGCTGATCAATGCGCTTCGAGGCCATATGACCGAGTTCGGCATGGTCGTCGCGCAGGGTCCGATGCATGTCGGGCGGCTTATTGCGATCGTGGAGGATCCGGTCAACCTCCTGGAGCCAGCCCGTATCATCCTTGGCGTTATCATCGCCGAACTCCGTGCGCTCAATGATCGGGTGTCGGTGCTTGATGCCGAGATCGTGCGGCGCGCGAAGGAGGATCCGGTCGCGAGGCGGTTAATGACCATTCCTGGTGTCGGGGCGATCACCGCAACGGCCCTGGTCGCGCTGGCACCATCGGCCGCGACCTTCCGACGAGGGCGCGACTTTGCCGCATGGCTGGGTCTTACGCCAGTGCAACACTCCAGCGGTGAACCGCCCCGGGTTTGCTGGAGGCCGTTTGGTTTAAGTTACGCGGCCATGCCTGATTGTTCCAGCATGGCGTAGTAGCGTTGCTCGGCTTCGGCCGGCGGGATGTTTCCGATGGGCTCCAGAAGCCTGCGGTTGTTGAACCAGTCGACCCATTCGAGAGTGGCGACTCGACGGCCTCGAAGCTGCGCCATGGCCCGCGCCGATGGATCACCTCGGCCTTGTAGAGACCGTTGATGGTTTCGGCGAGAGCGTTGTCATAGGAATCTCCGACACTGCCGACAGACGGTTCGATGCCGGCTTCAGCCAGACGCTCGGTGTATTTAATGGATACGTATTGGCTGCCCCTGTCGCTGTGGTGCACGAGCCCGCCGCGATGGACCGGCCGCCGATCATGCAGGGCCTGCTCCAGCGCATCGAGCACGAAGCCGGCGTGTGCCGTGCGCGACGCTCGCCAGCCGACAATCCGGCGGGCATAGGCGTCGATAACGAAGGCGACATAAACAAAGCCGGTCCAGGTCGCGACATAGGTGAAGTCGGAGAGCCAGAGGACATTCGGCCGTGGCGCCTTGAACTGGCGATTGACGTGATCCAGCGGACATGACGCAGTCTTGTCGCTGATCGTGGTCTTGACGGACTTACCGCGGATAACTCCTTGCAAGCCCATGGTCCGCATTAGTCGCGACACCGTGCAACGGGCAACATCGAAGCCTTCGCGTTTGAGCTGCCGCCAGACCTTGCGCACGCCATAGACCCGGAAGTTCTCATCGAACACGCGCCGAACCTCGATCTTCATGACGGCGTCCTGCCTGGCGCGTGCCGACAGCCTGGCCGGATCGCGCCGTCTGGCCACATCGGCGTAGTAGGTCGAGGGGGCGATCGGCAAGACCTTGCAGATCGGCTCGACCCCGTGCGCCTCGCGATGATCGTCGATGAAGGCGATCATGGCTTGGACCGGCGGTCGAGCTCCGCCGTCGCAAAATAAGCGCTCGCCTTGCGCAGGATCTCATTGGCCTGCCGAAGCTCGCGGTTCTCCCGCTCGAGTGCCTTCAGCTTCTCCGCCACGTCCGTCGGGACGCCCGCTCGCTTGCCGCTGTCGAGCTCCGCCTTCTTCACCCATTCCAGCAGGGTATGGCCGGAACAGCCAATCTTGGGCGCTATCGCTTCAATCGCCGCCCAGCGAGACGGATACTCGCTGCCGTGATCCAAAACCATCCGAACCGCACGGGCTCGAACCTCCAGTGAAAACTTGTTCGTCGTCTTGCTCGTCATGGCTCCATCCTCTCAGGAGTGGGAGCCTCCGGCAAATCCGGCGCGGTTCACGGCGGCAAGGAACGGCTGGGTCGAACCTCTCGGATGGAAGAACGAACGCTGCGACGTCTGCTCATCATTGGGGCGAGCGCAATTGCCAGTTGGGCATCCCGCAAAGGTCCCGTGCCGGGATCGTGGCTGGCCAGCATGATGGCGCGCAAGCCGCCGATGCTGGTGCGGGTCGCGCTGGCTAACAAGATGGCCCGAACAGTCTGGGCGTTGCTCGCCCATGGCGGGGTCTACCGAGCTCCGGCGGTGGTGGCGTAAGCCGCTAACGTCGTGGGGTGCCGTGGAGCAGGCTGAGGTTGAAGGAGAGTATGGCGCAACGGTCGTGAGACGGGATCGGGAAAACCAGTTCATGGACAAGCGTCTCGAGCGCGCCAGGTTGTTTTGGAACCGATCCGCGAACTCCCATACGGGCCCGCGGCATGCGATCGCCGCAGCAGAGGCCGGACACATGTCAGCACCCGATCCGCACGCCATTTACTTTCCAAAGATTCAGCTTGCTTCAACGGGGGCAATGGTATGGACCCCGCCCTCGCGGCGAGGTGAAATCTCGAGCGTCAACTGCGATGAAGGAGGATGTCATGCAGGTCGTTCGGATAGGTCTGGATCTTGCGAAATACGTATTTGAGGTTCATGGCGTCGACAGCCACGGGAAAGTCGTCGTGCGCAAGACGCTGCGTCGCAATGCGGTAGCCCACTTCTTTGCCAACTTGCCACCGTGCCTGGTCGGCATGGAAGCCTCGAACGGTGCGCATTACTGGACAAGAGTGCTCACTGAGTTCGGCCACCAAGTGCGGTTGATCAGCCCGCAGTTCGTGACACCGTACGTGAAATCCAACAAAAACGACCGAAACGACGCGGAAGCCATATGTGAAGCCGTCGGCCGACCATCAATGCGCTTCGTGCCGCCGAAATCGGTGGATCAGTTGGCGGTGCAAGCCGTTCATCGCATTCGCCGGCGTCTAGTCGCGGACCGGGTCAGGCTCGTCAATCAGATTCGCGGTCTTCTTTCCGAGCATGGAATTGTCATCGCCCGTGACATTACGCAGTTACGACGCGGCCTCGCGAATATTGTCGGGAGCAGCGATGACGGGCTCAGCGGCCTGGTTCGGTCGCTCATGCGGGAATTGCAAGTCGAGATGGCTGAACTCGATCAGCGAATAACATCCTATGATCGACGGATACGGGAAATCTTCCGCAACAGCGAGCAATGCCAGCGCTTGGGCAAAATCGAAGGTATTGGCCCTGTGACGGCGACGGCATTGATTGCTGCCGTGGGGGACAGAACGTGCTTCAGAAATGGCCGCCAGTTTGCCGCATGGCTGGGCTTGGTGCCGAGGCAGCGATCGAGTGGAGGGCGAGCTCGTTTGTTCGGCATCAGCAAGCGCGGCGACCGTTATTTACGCACCCTGATGATCCATGGCGCTCGCGCCGCTTTGGGTCGAGCCGGCGGCAAACAAGATCCTCGAAGCCTCTGGCTCGGCAAATTGCGGCAGCGGCGACATCCCAATGTTGCGGCTGTCGCGCTCGCCAACAAGAATGCCCGCATCGTGTGGGCCATGCTTTCCGGCAATGTATCCTACGAACCGGCGATGTCAGTGACGGTAGCCTGAGGCAAAGCCGCAAACGGAAGAAAGAGAAGGAGGTCTCACCCCAGCAATTGCAGCAAATGGCAGGAGATAGCGAAACAGTCACCACGTCGCTTCCCGAACCTGATGTGTGGACCGGCATGGCTTAGCCAATGCCTCCGGGGCATTGAGGTGGAAGCGGGCGAAAATCCATCGAGGCTCGCGGCGAAGATTGGTCAAGCCGCATCAGGAAGCCGGATATACGTCAGTAGTTGTGACCTGTGATCCTGATCCGTCCAACCTGTTGCAATCGGGCGGGGTCCATATACGTCCACACATGTCCATGACCTTGGCGTCATGCACACTGCCTGTGGTCACGCCCGCGGTGTGCACGAGCCCGCTTGTCGCATCGACACCGATGTGGGCCTTCATGCCAAAGTACCACTGGTTGCCCTTCTTCGATGAGCGCATCTCGGGGTCGCGCTTCTGTGCCTTGTTCTTCGTCGATGGCGATGCCGCGATCAGCGTCGCGTCGATGATGGTGCCGCCACGCAGCAGAGCACCGCGAGTCTCCAGAAACTCTGCAATCGCGACGAATATCGCCTTCGTCAATTCGTGACGCTCCAGCAGATGCCGGAAGTTCAAGATGGTCGTCTCATCGGGAATTGTGTCGCGGCGGAGCTCCAGACCCGCGAACGTGCGCATCGAGCAAATGTCGTAAAGGACTTCTTCCGCGCCAGGATCAGAGGGGTTGTACCACTGCTGCAAGCAATAAATCCGTAGCATCACGGCCAATGGAAATGGTCGCCGACCGCCACTCGGACCAGCCTGTGCCTCTACAACTGGGACTCGATCGGCAACAGGCCGATCATAGCGGCGGCAATGCGTCGCCAGATGCTCGCGCGGGGCTCGCAATCGAGCGTCTTCACGCTGGCGCCGGCTTCATCCCGCCAGACAACGCCTCCTTTTCCTGCCATGAGCCTGTAACTACTTCCGTGCGAGGCCTGATCGGCAGGACCCGAACTGGTGTCTTTCGAAGAATATCTATGTTAGTTCGCGCCTTCCGGTGTCAACGCTGTTCAGGCTTTTATTTGATAGAGCTTGGTCGGCCTCTGCCGATCGGATTCTTTCGCCCATGACCGGCGCTCGCCGGACCTCGGTCAAATAGTTGAGGGTCAGCGACACCCAGATGATGCCGTACAGCAGCATGAAGCAGCTTGAATTAAAGCCGAGCCAGTCCAGAATCGCGCCGAACGTGATCGGCAGCAAAAAGCCGCCAAGACCACCCGCCATGCCGACAATGCCGGATACCGCTCCCATGCTGTCGGGGAAGTCGTCGCCGATGTATTTGAACGTCGAAGCCATGCCGCAGGCAAAGGCGATGCCGAGCGTGAAGAGGAGCATTGTGAAGAACCACGACGGCAAAGCGATGCGGAAACTCAGCGGCTCGCTGACCGTGTGCACGATCAGGTCGGTCTTGGGATAGGACAGCAGAAACAGGCAGACCCAGGCCGCCCACAACACCCACCACGTAACATTGTGGGCCCCGAAGCGGTCCGACAACCAGCCGCCGAAGGCGCGGAAAGCGCCGCCGGGAAGCGAGAAGCACGCGGCCAGCAGCGAAGCCTGTGCGATGGTGAAGCCGTATTCCGTCTTGAAATATTGCGGCATCCAGATCGACAGCGCGGTGAAGCCACCGAACACGATCGAGTAGTATTGGCAGTATTTCCAGACGCGCGGATTGCGCAGCACGGACAATTGTTGCCACATCGATGCTACTGGACCGCCGACGCCGGGATCGGGCTTGGACAACGCCCAAAAGAAAAAGGCAGTGATCAGCAGCGCGACGGCATAGACCTTGGGCACCATCTGCCAGCCATAGGCATCGATCAGCCACGGGGCGACGAACATGTTGAGCGCCGCGCCGACCGTGCCCGCGCCGAAGAAGCCCATTGCAAAGCCCCGGCGCTCTTTGGGAAAGAAGCGCGCGACATAGGGGGTGCCGACCGAAAACGACGCGCCGACGAGGCCCAGCGCCAATCCGAGCAGCAGAAACTGCCAAAGCGCGGTCGCATAGGAGGACAGCCAAAGCGGGATCGCGCAGACGATCAGCAACAGCAGCATGATGATCCTCCCGCCGAAGCGGTCAGTCCAGATGCCCAGCGGCAAACGAAATATCGCACCGGTGAGAACGGGCGTCGCCGTGAGGAGACCGAACTCGGTGGAACCAAGCCCAAGCTGCGCGCGGATCGGAATGCCGATCACGCCAAACATCATCCAGACGGCGAAGCAGACGGTGAAGGCCCAGGTGGTGATGAGCAGGACGGACAGATTGCCAGATCTCGCCATGCCTTACCCCGATTCAGGCTCGCCATCGACCGGAACGAGATTTGCGGTTGCTGCCGTTTCCATCCTCGGAACTCCAACAGTAGGACTATGAGGCAATACAATTGTGGTTCAATTGCACCATCGCTTGGTAAAATTGGTGATGGACATAAGCCATCTTGGCCAGGCGGGCCGCCGTCCCTTGCGTTTGGAGGCGGTGATCTTGTCGCGGATGCGCTCGGAGGTGACCTCCCGCTCGAATTGGGCAAAGGACAGCAGCACGTTAAGCGTCAGGCGGCCGGCCCATCGAGATCGCAGTGTAGCGGTCTTGATGGAGCTCTACTGTTGCGGAACCGAGCTCCTGGTTCCGTGCATGAACGCTAGCATCTCTTCCATAGTGAGCTTGCCGTCCTTGTTACTATCCATCGCCTTGAAAATTCGTTCGTGAGCGACTTGAAACTCCGGCAGTGAGATCGTCCCATCACCATCGGCGTCCATCAGCGCAAACATCATGCGGAACATGATAGAGGGTCCCATCGCGTCACCGCCCATCATGGCGCGACCCTTACCTCGACCCATCATCCCTCCCATCATATCTCCGCTGCCCATCATCCGCCCAGGCTGGCCTGCAGGGGATGTTGCTTGCGTGGACGCTGGTACTTGATCCTGTGGCGGATGATGGGCCTCGTGATCGGCTGTTGGTTGAGCGAATGCGGGATAGCACAAGGCAGTAAGCAGCAGTGCTGCAGTAATGGTTGGGCGTCGCATGGTATTCTCCGATGTCAGTCTGGAGGAGCAACGGTGCTCTTCTGGTCCGAGTTCGGCTTGAGGCAAATCAATATGCACTGTGCGAGCGATCGCGCTGAGGTGCGGAGGGCAAAGGTTGGTTTGTTAGACTAGTACCCGGAATCATAGCTGAGTGATACGGCGGCCTTGGAAGCGACGTTGACGGACCTTTTTCTTGGTCCAGACGAAGGGCTCGGCTTTGTCGTTGTACGCGTTGACGTAGGCATCGATGTGCTCCTGAAGCTGCTTGAGGCTTGTGAAGGAGGCTCCGCTAAGCGACTGGCCCTGTAATATCGAGAACCATACCTCGACCTGATTGAGCCAGGACGCGCTTGTCGGCGTAAAATGAAATTGCACGTTGGGGTGGGTCTTGAGCCAGTGCTCGTTTTTCTTGTGGGTGTTGAGGTTGTCGAGGATGACGTGAAGCTTTCGGTCCGGAAAGGCTGCGGTGACGCTGTTCATGAAGTCAAGAAACTCGACGCGGCGACGGCGTTTTGAATGAGCCGCGATGATCTTTCCGGTGGCAACTTCGAGGGCCGCAAACAATGTTGTAGTGCCATGCCGCTTGTAATCGTGGCTCTGGCCGGTCAAGGCGCGGCCATTTGGTAACTTCAGATAACCCTGCGCTCGCTCCAATGCCTGGATCGAAGGCTTCTCGTCCACGCATAGCACGATGGCCTTTGCGGGCGGGGCGACGTAAAGGCCAACAACATCGGCGGCTTTGGCCGTAAAGTTCGGGTCGTTGCTCTCACACCAGGACTTGCGAGCCGCGAGATCAATCTTGTGGCTGCGCAGGAACCGCCAGACATATTGGACGTCAACATCGCCCAGCGCCCCGGCCAGCAGAGGGCCGGTCCAGCGCGCAAACCCTTGCGGCGGCGGCTTGTCCAGCAGCTTCAGAATCCGCTTGTCGGTAGCCTTCGTATAGATCGGCTGCTTGCCGGGTCGCGGCTTGTCTTGCAGCCCTTCAAGGCCATGATTGGCATAGCGGTGCCGCCAAAGGCTGACAATCCGCGGCTGGACCCCGACTTCTTTGGCGATCGAGCGGGTGCTGCGCCCGTCCGCCGCCAACAGAACTATCCGCGCTCGCTTCAAATCGCGCTGCAACGTCACCGGTGAGCGACAACATGCCTCAAGCATATTGCGATCTTTCCTCGAAAGGCGAACTTCTCTTGCTTCGGGGATCATCCCGATCTTGAATCACGACTCACCTTCTAAGAAAAGGAGGTACTAGTGCAGCTCAATGCCGAGCGATGAGCGGTCGTTTGCAATCTCTCCTCTCAAAAAGGAGAATCGGCCATGAAAGAATGCGGATACCGGCCAGCGCAGCAATTCGCGGATCGTTCCGGTCATTGCGCAGAGCACCGATGAGCAGAGCGGGTATCAGGTGGGCCCAAGACCGAAGTGCCATCACATGGGTAAGGAGGATAAGGTCCGCGTGTCCGGGAAAAAGCGTCCGGAGGACATCACTATACAGGCCGCCCCGGAACGTCGATATCCCGCCACATGGGAGACCAAGGACCAATGATGGGTCGCGTCCATTAACGAGTGACCGTCGATTTCTTTGCTTCTACGGCTGCTGATAGGCTGGCTTGCCCAGCATCAGGATTTTGACGGCTGCGGCTTGGGAGGGCGAGCTATGCGGGATTTTGGGTGACGAGGTTGATCAGGCGGCGTGGTGAGCCGGCATTTCAGTGACCTCGATTCCGTTTTTGAATTTGACGCCTTGAACGACCTTTGGCAACTGGTTCTCGCCGTTCAATCGGCGCCATGTTTTCGCGGCGGCATTGACGAGTTTGAACACCATGAGCTTGGCGGTCTTTGCCGATAGCGCGCCCTTTGTCCGCACGGTTCGATGACGCACTGTCGCGAATACGCTCTCGATCGGGTTTGACGTGCGCAGATGGTCCCAGTGCTCGGCAGGGAAGTCGAAGAAGGCAAGCAGAGTTTCCCGGTCCTTGGTCAGGCAGACAACTGCCTTGTCGTACTTGGCGCCGTATTTTTCGGCGAATACGTCGATCGCGACATCGGCTGCCGCGCGGGTCGGCGCGCCGTAAATCTCACGAAGGTCTGCCTTCATGTTGACCTGGACCGAGAGCGCAACCTTGTTCAGCACGTTGGCCGTCTTGTGAACCCAACAGCGCTGGTGCCGGGTAGCGGGAAAGGCCTCCTCGATCGCCCTCCAGAAGCCGAGCGCACCGTCGCCGACCGCGAGGTCCGGCGCGATCTCGAGCCCACGCTGCTTGATGTCGATGAGCAGCTCACGCCTGCTCACGCCAGCTCTGCGCGCTCTCGCGGACTCCAGTCTGAAAGCCGACAAGTTCCTTCTTGCCTTCAGGCGTTGCGCCGATCAGCACCAGCATGCACTCGGCGTTATCTTCCATCCGGGCCTGAAGGTAGACCCCGTCCGCCCACACGTACACGTATCGCCGTGCCGAGAGATCGCGCTTCTGCCAGGCGTCGTAATCCGCCTGCCACTCCGCCGTCAGCCGCGAGATCACGGCCGGCGACAGGTTCGGCGCGTCCTTGCCTAATAGGGCAGCGAGGGCCTCCTGGAAATCGCCGGTCGACACTCCGCGTAGGTAGAGAACCGGCAACAGCGCATCGAGGCTCTTCGTCCGCCGCGCCCATTTCGGCAGGATTGCCGAGGGAAATCGAATTTTCTCCTCCGCCTCCACGTCGCCTCGATCGCGCACCTTGGCGCGACGGACTTCGACAGGTCCGACTCCGGTCTGGATCGCGCGATGCGGACCATGGCCGTGACGCACGATGCGGTCGCGACCATCCGCCAACTTTACGTCCTTCCACATGGCGACGAAGGCATCGGCTTCGGCAATCAGCACCTGAGCCAACATTCGGCGGGCACCTTCGCGGGCAAGTTCAGTCAGTGGATCGTCGATGGCGTCAGGCTGGCGGAAGGCAATGACAGTGCTATCTATCGACATGGCGTATCGCTCCTTTCAGGGAGGTTCTGGCAGGCTTGGACACCCGCCTCGATACGCCGCCTTCAATCAATCGTCGTCACCCAGATTCCACCTTAGCTCTCTGTTAGGTTGGATACTCACGTGATCGATCGAATTCTCATGTTTTTGCGCCTCTGCAGTTCGTTCCTGCTTGCGTCCCTGTCGCGAATGATTCGCAAACGACGAATGCTGCCGGGCTTCTCGTCGCCAAACCACGTTACGGCCGCGCTGTTGGCTACCTTGCACGAATGCCTCCCTGCCAATCAGCAAAGCCGCAGCTAGTGGTAGGTCTTGTCTACCAGTTTTAGCCATTCCGCGGCCATCTCTCGCAGAATGCGCCGGGATTCCGGATCATTTGTTTGTCTTGCCAGCTTCACGCAATGCTCGGCGTAGCCGACGTATTCCTCTCGCTTTTCAATCGTCGGAATTGCCATAAATGATCTCGCTCGATTTCGCGGTGATAAGCTCCAAGTAAGTCCGCTCACACCCACGCTTAGGATTTCACGTGCGCCAATGCCACGTTGGTCATGTCGTTTTGGCAAATCGAATTCGTGAGCCAATTGTCCCAACGTATCTTGACGGCGCTCAAGTCGATCTTGCCCCGATCTGCCTTGCGGCTTTCCCAATAGACATACTCTCCAACCTTCAAGAGTCTGGATCGATCGCCACTCATTGCAATTGCATCATGATATCTATTCGAGACGGGCCTTGGTCGATTTGTGAAGTTAAAGCGCGCCGTTCATCGAGATGAAATGATCACTTGCAATCCTTCCAGCATCTACTTCATGGCAAACGGCTTCTAATAGGAGCGACTGTTGGCGGGTCTTTCGCGCTCAGACATTTCCACCTGTCCGGACACCAAAATGATCTCGATGGCCGGCCATCGGTCATGGACGGTTCGCGCAAGGTCTAAGCCGTCCATTTGGATGTCCGGGTAAAGCAGCGCAGTGTCCGAGCGGTTTTCCAATATCGCAAACGCTTCGTCGGCATTTGCCGCTTCGACCGGGGGTGAAACCGGCGTAGGCGATGACTTCTGCTTCGCAAATGCGCAACACCTCATCGTCTTCAACCACTAGAACCATGGACTGCAAAAGGGTCGCGACAGGGGCATAATTACCTGATGCTTTCACGGGTGAGTCAATAAATAATGGCGCCAAGTGCTTGATTTGGCCGCGGCCGATATTGTCATCGAACCGGGTCAGTTCACTTCCCGCCTCATGATAAGCGAGACGTTTTGGCCGCCGAAGCCGAACGAATTCGACATTCCTGTCACCACGCGAGCATCTCTTGCCTTGTGCGGCACGACGTCGAACGGGATTGCCGGATCCGGAATGTCGTAGTTGATCGTGGGCGGAATGCGTTGGTGCTCAAGCGTAAGGAAGGTGAATACCGCTTCGATGATTCCGGCTGCCGAGAGGGTGTGTCCGATCATTGACTTGTTGGATGAGACGGGAATCTTGCGGGCATGATCGCCGAACACGGCGGCGGCACCGAGGTATTCCATCTTGTCGTTCTCAGGCGTACTGGTTCCATGAGCATTGATGTAGTCAATCTGATCGAATGTCATGTCTGCATCGGCGAGAGCGTTGCGGAGGCAATCGGCGATCGGAATCCCGTCGGGCTTGGGACGGGTACGATGGAAAGTGTCCGCCAATTCACCGCACCCGGCGATCACGCCCAAGATCTTCGCGCCGCGCGATTGCGCGGCTTCCAAGCTCTCCAGTACCAGCGCGCCGGCGCCTTCAGCCATCACAAATCCTTGACGGTTCTTTGAAAATGGCTTTGACGCGCTGCGCGGATCGTCATTATTAGTAGATAAAGCGGACAGTAGGGAAAATCGCACCACGGCCTCGGCGTTGACGGAGCCGTCGGTCGCGACGCATAGCGCGGCGTCGGCTTCTCCGCGCCGAATTGCCTCGACGCCGAGCTGGGTCGCAGTAGCGCCGGACGCGCAGGCCGTCGATACCGAAATGGGCGATCCCTTTGTGCCGAAGGTCTCGCAAAGATGGTCCGCAACCGAGCCGAACATATAGCGGGTGTGGATCTGCGCGAAACGTCCGCCGCCGCTCGTTCGCAACAGTGTGTCGTAATCTAGCGCGCCCGCCTCGCCGGAGGCCCGTGCGATTTCTTCTCGTTGCGGCCACTCGACTTCGACAGGGGCCAAGCCGAGAAACAGGGGACCAGGGAAATCACCCTTTCTTCCGATTTCTGACTGGCCGATGGCCTCTTCAACGGCGATATCGGCCAAGCGCTCGGCCAAAGTCGTCGAGGAGAACGGTTTAACCTCGACGAAGTCGATGGTGCCTGCGATGCGCGTTTTCAATCCGTGGGTCGAGAAGCGCTGAATGGTGCTTATTCCCGACTCTCCGGCAGTGAGTTTCGCCCAATTTTCGGTCTTGCCCTGACCAAGCGACGTGATCACTCCCATGCCAGTAACGACGACGACAGGACGGTTGTGAGCGTTGCGCATTGCCATCTTCTCGGTGCTGTGCAGGTTTGTTGGCGCCAACCCAGTTTCCCGGAGCTCAGTCATGAGACGGCCTCGACGAGCGCCATTCCTTCACCACGCCAATGTCCAACGCCGAGGGTCACTATCTGGGCCGGGATCTCATGGGTCTCAGTCTCCCGGCCGGAAGTATCGTTTGGAGGGACCAACGAGCTGCGGGATAGGCTCAACGATGCAAGGGCCAGGGCCAACGGAAATTGCGCTTCGCAAAGATGTCCAAAGGACGAACCGACCGCACGAACGGGGATATCTCCTTGTGTCGACAGGAAGGCTGCCTCTTCCGCGGTGGCGTCCGCAGCGCCTGTCGCAGCCGTGTAGATCGCGGTTGCATTCTCCGTAACCGCCAGAGACGCCCAGAGATCTTTCAGAACGTTTTCAACTCCGCCCGGGACAGATCGGGAGGAATGACCGGAGACGACGTTGACGAGCCTTGCAAATGGCTTGGCGCATCGGCGCTCGGCATGCGTTTTCGACTCGAGCACCAGAAACACGCCACCCGATCCCAAGGCGAAGCCAGCGCCGTTACGCGACCAGACCGATGCGAAGTCCGTTTTGAGATTGAAGCCCCCGCATTCGTAAAGCATCAGCATTTCCTTGCGCTCGCCGTTGTGTGCTGCGCCGACCAAGGCAACTTCGCTCTGTCCGTAGGCAATCCTGGCCCATGCAATTCGGACGGCGTCGACGCCGGCGGCTTCCTCGCCCATAAAGGTTCGTGACGAACCCGACACCCCGTGAACGATCGATATGTTGCCGGCGAGCAAATTGGATAGCTGGGCGAGGAACAGGGTAGGGCGCAGGTCGTTCATCAGCCGTTCGTTAAGCGCTCCGGACTTGTCGTCTGCACGTGAGGTCAAAATCGCGGCGTCGACATCGAGGTCACGCTCACCGCCGCCCGCAGCGACGATCATGTCGGTCCGAGCCAGGATTTCCCGGTCGCCCTTGATGCCCGCGGAATCCAGGGCCAGGCCGGCTGCATACGTGCCGATGCGTTGCCACGCCTCCATCTGGCGCTGGTCACCCTTCTTAGGAATTTGGGCATTCAATTCGAGCGGTGGCAAAGGATGGACCAACCATGGTGCATATGTCTTCCGATCAACATTGACGCGACCCTCCTGAAGGGCCTCCCAGGTTGCCTCTAAGCCATCTCCCAGCGACGAGATAATGCCGATGCCGGTTATCCACGTCTCGCGCCGGTCTTTCGGGAACTGCGACATCAGCGCGGTCCAAAGGCAAGATCGCGGCTTCGCAATCGCCCTCGGCGGATCGCCCATTGTTCATGGCTATGGCGCATCACGCGATTTAGCGCTGCCCATGAACCTATCGTCTTCTCGGGGAGGCATGCGATGACC
The DNA here is from genome assembly GCF_036964665.1 of Nitrobacter sp. NHB1. Classification (NCBI taxonomy): domain Bacteria; kingdom Pseudomonadati; phylum Pseudomonadota; class Alphaproteobacteria; order Hyphomicrobiales; family Nitrobacteraceae; genus Nitrobacter; species Candidatus Nitrobacter laanbroekii. Next base: position 150,694 of record NZ_JBAMDA010000003.1, on the reverse strand, counting down.
GCATTGCGGTCCTCGATGAATTGCTCATCGACGATCCATGTCCGCAGTTCCTCGCCTGCGAGCTTGGCCGCGATCCGGTCAGGTGTCGGATCAATGTCGTTTGCTACCATCACATTCATCACGATCCGGCCACCTGGTGCCAGCCTAGCGCGCATGGCGTCGCAGGTCTCCGCATCAAACTCTTCCGTGAAACGGAACCCCGGTCCACCAACGTCGATCGCAATGCCGTCGTAGTAAGCGCGGTCATCGAACACGAATTTTCGAAAATCGGAGACGATGCACGTCAGTTCGTCCGGCAGATCAAAATACCTATGCGCGAGCACAAAACTGATCGGATTAATGTCCACGATGGTCAGTCTTTTTCCGAGACGCGACAGCTTTGTCGCAAGATTTCCCCCACCGCACCCCAAGACGAGTATATTTTTCGACTTATATAACAACTCGTCCATGAGCTTCACGTAGGTGAATACGCTTTCGCCATCGGGCGTCGCTTGGCTCTGCCTAACACCCTCTTCGAAATACACACGCGTGCCATCCCACGAACACTCGACGATCTCGATTTCCCCGTTCCTTCCCTGGTAACGCCCCAAAAGCTTCAAAATCAAACACTCCCACGGGCAGACGCGATCAGAAAATTTACTTCATACATGTGGTTTGACCGAGAGAATCTGCCCCACAAAGTAAGAGCGCCATAGGTTCAACGCCTCAGTCGATCCTAGTGGCGCCCCAAACATTGTCTTTCACGAGCGCGCAAATGACTATCAGAACTCCCGCGCCAACAAGCGCGCCGATGCTGCTGGCTAGGATGGCGCCCAACGAGCCTTTGCTGACTAGAATCGCAAGGTCGGGCAAGGTGATGGCCAGCAGATAGCCAACTGTGACTCCGCCTACGACGCCAATGAACGCATTAACGACATTGCCGAAACTGGAGTCCTCTAGCCTTCTGCCGATGATTATTCCGCCGATGGCACCGGCGATCGCTTCCCCAATTGTGAGAACAATTAATACGTCCATAGAACATCTCCTCACGGCTGCAGAGATGCGATGGAAAGGCCCTTACCGCGCGCGGCAAAGGCTGAGATCAAACGCCACCTATTCACTTTCGTTGTTTCCAGCGCGAGGTATTCAGCCCCAAAACATAATCTGAAAAAACCAAAGCTAAAAGTTAAAAATGCATGTTAACACGTTGTTTCATACGATTGAGGTCGGTAGACTGATGTCTGATACTGCATCTCGGATGATATCTTGTGTATTTAAATTGATGCTTGATACGGCAGTTCGTATGGTGTAGATATATTCAATGTGCGTCGAACCGGAGCCGCCAATTCATGATTTCCGCTAATCAACTCAGAGCCGCCCGCGCGCTCCTGAATATAGATCAACGGCAAACAGCCGAACTGGCGGATCTTTCAGTCCCGACCATTCAACGCATGGAAGCAAGCGACGGTGTCATCCGTGGCAATGTCGATTCCTTGATGAAGCTGGTTTCAGCTTTGGAGAATGCGGGAATCGAGTTGATCAATCCGGGTGTTCATAGCTTGGCTGGCGGTCGAGGCGTTCGGTTAAGGGAACACGTCACGGAGCCAAAGATGAAGAATATAAAGCAACCCAAGCCTTCCTCGTCGCGGACGCTGGAGCGCGCTCGATGAATACAAGGGGAAAAATGGATTTTCCCATCGAAGATAACGAAAGCGCTGAAGACAATTGTACTTGCAAGCGGATTTAGGCGCATTAAGGCGCCTAGATGGCATTTGGGTGCCCTATGGGTATCCGACGTGCGCGCGGGAAAGGTCTTCCGCATCGATCTGGATGGCAGGGTTACGATCGTCGCCGACGTCCTAAGTCGACCGTTCGGTCTGGGCTTCTTGCCTGACGGCGATTTATTGGTCGTCTTGATAACCCAGCGGCTGATTCTGAAATTCGGTGCCGACGGACGATCCATGCCGACCTGGCCGACGCTGCGGTCGGATACCTGAGGGACCAGGAGTCGCTAGCGATGGAAACGCCTATGTGACGTCTTTCGACTCGGATGCCTATGGACCCGACTGCCTCGCTTCAGCTCGAATTCTTCTAGCAACGCTGGACGGCAAATTCGGTCGGTTGCAGATAATATCGCGCATTCGAACGGGTTGGCTATCACATGTGCGCATATGGAAATCACTGACAAGAGGATTCACACAACGATGCCTTCACCATATTCCACTGGGTTGATGTGCCGATGCCCGCGCTGCGGCAAGGGAAAGCTCTTCGACGGATTCGTGACGTTGAAACCCGAATGTGATTCGTGCGGTCTGAATTTCAACTTCGCGAACGTCGGCGACGGCGCCACCATATTCGTCATATTGATCGCGGGTGCTATCGTCGTCATCGCCGCCCTGATTACAGAAGTCAAATATCAGCCGCCATATTGGGTTCACGCGGCGCTTTGGATTCCGTTGATCCTGATCGTGACGCTTTGGCCGCTGCGGGGGCTGAAGAGCCTCCTCATCTCGCTGCAGTATCACCACAAGGCATCGTAAGCGAAGCTCATCGCGCGCGTCGACGAATAGCTCCGGGCGTCGGTCTGAACGTTTAGGTGCTGCATCCGGTGGTCCGCAGCGAGCCAAACATGCTTCGCCGCGTCCGCGTTCGTGTATAAAATCCCCAGGCGGCCAGCACGTCCGGACGCCCATATCAGCAAAGCAGCAATGATGATCGCGGCATTCGTGATTGCATGACTTCGGACATGCGAGCACGGGCCCCGCCTGACGCGCAAGCATGTCCAGTCTCAGCACAATTAGGCAGGTGATGTTTGCCAGCCAACAGGAGCATGGCTCCGATCGTACCCATAGGCGCTGCGGACGGGATCTCCGCTCCGTAATTTGCCGCGATCATCCAAAACATGAAGCACGTCGGAATGAGGAATGAGGATCAAGGTTCTTGCGAAGCGGGCAAAGGCTTCGCGGCCTGGAAGGTTCTATTTTCAGCCCGGGCGACAGCAACACGCTCACGGAACCCGCTTCGAGGAAGACGATGCTGTCAGAAAAAACCAGACGGACCGGACCCGCAAGATGCCTCAAGGCAGAAAAAAGCAGATAAGCCGAAGCGAGCAGCGGAAATGGAATCGGCGTATCCTTCTGTGTTGCGTCCTCTGTGTCGGCCATATCGAATGGATCTTTTGGTAACGCAGGTTCGGCAACGACGCTTCCGTTGTCGTACTGCGAAGCAGCCATTCAAGCGAGTTCAATGTTCTTCGTGTCCGCCTAGGCCTCGTCTGCCATGCCTTATTCGACCCCAGGAGCCTTCATCGCCCAGATTGCTGCAATAAACAGGGCCTTCGCCCGCGGCAGGATCGTCAATGTCAGCGCCAATGCCGTCAGGGGCCAAACCGTCATGCTAATCCAAAACGGCGAGCGATAATTTGTTTCGGTAAACAAAAGCATCGGCACCACAACGTGACCCACTATACCGATGGTCAACCACGCCGGCCCGTCGTCAGCATGGATCTGACCGAAGCTTTCACCGCACACCGAGCACCTATCGACTTGGCGCAAATAGCTTTTAAAGAACTTGCCGCCGCCGCACGCCGGACACCTTCCGGATACCGCACGAATGATCGCGGGCCAGACGGATGAATCGCTGACGGACATTCGATCTACCTCGATAGTTGGCGATCAGGCAATCGGCCCGATCCGATGAATTTCCACACGAACTTTACGCGTACATCGCGATGGCCATGACGTCGGCCTGGACGACGCTTTGAATTTGGCAGAAGTAGCATCGTCGTGAAGACGGCCTTGATCTTGGTACAAAGGCGCGAATTGCGCCGGCCTCATCTTGCCGTTGTTTTCCCACCAGACGGTCTCGTCCGTCACGTCGTCGCAGACGATATACTTGTCCTTCGGACTGCGTTCGGTATGTAGGCCGGTCTCGGCGCAGAGCGCGCCGTCGGGCCTGAGCTGAGCTTCTCCGCCGGGACGCGTTCGTACAGTTCCGGCTCCAGCAAATTTCAATTGACCGCCTCAAGATCCGTGAAGCCAAATTTATCTGCCCCGTATTCCGGATTGCGGATGCCCTGTTCCAACATTCATTTTCTCCCTAGGCTCTGATCAGTTTGCTCATGCGATCTCGACGACAACCGTTTGGCTGTGATGGGAAGGCCTACGGGGACGCCGAAGCGTCCAAAGTTCGTCGGTGGTCCTGGAAAATTCCGCCATATAGTGCTTGTTCGCGGTACGGCGGCCTTTCGGCAGGCAGGCGAGAAGGACATTCCGGTTCAGAAGACCCGGCTGGTCGAATATCCAGGAACTCAGGTGGTCTTCGGACAAGTCACTTGCTATCAAGTCAGGCGCCGCGTCGAAGTCGGTCGCGACAAGCATGTTCAGGATGGTGCGTCCCCCGCGGCTCAGCCGTGCCGTGATCGAATGACAGGTTGCCGGATCGAACTGTTCTTCGTAGCAAAACCCGGGCCCGCCGACGTCAACTGCTATCCCATCGAAGCTGCGCGTCTCGGCCGCGAGATACTCCCTGAAATCTGCAACGAAGCAGGAAATTTCCTTTGGCATTCCGAAGAATCGCTTGGCGAGGTCGAAGCTGATAGGGCTGTGGTCGACGACGGTTACGTTCTTGCCAGAGCGTACAAGCATCGTCGCGAGGTTTCCTCCGCCACAGCCTAGCAGAAGGACATTCTTGGCGTCGCCCAAGAACACTTCCATCATTTTGACGTATGGGAGCCGGCTCTCGCCAGTTGCGGAGCTTTCGCTCTGAAAGATTTCTCCCTCGCGATAAAGTCGGTCGCCGGTCCGTTCGCTCTCCCAGATCGCGATGTCGCCCAGCTTGCCTTTAAATCGACCGAGAATCTTCAAAAGCTTGTTCCCGTTAATTATGATGCATTTGACATGACTAACGACTTTAAATAGATGTATAGCTAATGCTCATAACCAAGTCTAGTCGGTTCTTGGTGACGGCCCATCCGAGGTCGGAGAGACGCCTCGCGGCGGGCAAACCGAGCCTATGAGGCGGGACTGTCGAATGTCGCAACCGAAAAATGCCGAACCTGCCGCACCGGGTCCATACATCCCTTCCACTGATGTCTCGAAAGGCATCGGTCCCGGCCCGTCTGCATCGGGAGACGTTCTTCAGAACGTCGTTTATTCCGACTTTGAAACAGTATTCGAAAGCGCCACCCTTCGCCTGAAGGAGGAGCACCGGTACAGAACGTTTGTTGACCTTGAGAGGATTGTCGGCCGATTGCCTTATGCCGTCTGGCATTCGAAGGACGGCCCCCGCGATGTGACGATCTGGTGTTCGAACGACTATCTTGGCATGAGCCAGAACACGGCCGTGGTCCAGGCGATGATCGATGCGGCACGCCGTTTGGGAACCGGGTCCGGCGGTACCCGTAACATCGCAGGTACGAATCATCCCTTGGTGGAACTGGAACGGGAGCTTGCGGACCTGCATGCAAAGCAAGCGGCGCTGGTGTTCACGTCAGGATACGTTGCAAACCAATCCAGCATATCGACGATCGCCAAGCTTATTCCGAACTGCCTGATTCTCTCCGATGAGTTGAATCACAACTCGATGATCGAAGGCGTCAACCAGTCCAATTGTCCGAAGCAGGTCTTTCGGCACAACGACCTCGGTCATCTCGAGCAGCTACTGACATCCGCAGGTCAGAGCCGTCCCAAGATCGTGCTATTCGAAAGTCTTTATTCTATGGACGGCGATTTCGCTCCCATGAGATCGATTTGCGAACTCGCCAGACGTCACAATGCATTGACTTACTGTGACGAAGTCCACGCTGTGGGAATGTATGGACCGACCGGGGCAGGCGTTGCCGAACGCGACGGCGTTTCCGGACTTGTCGATGTCATCGAAGGAACGTTAGCTAAAGCCTACGGCGGCTTGGGCGGCTATATCGCGGCGAGCGCGCGGCTCATCGATGCGGTACGCTCGTATGCTCCTGGATTTATCTTTACCACGGCGATTCCGCCGCCGGTGTGCGCTGCAGCTTTAGCCGCCATACGTCACTTGAGATCTTCGGATCACGAACGCTTGCGGCATCAAGAGAACGCCGCCCGACTCAAGCGGTTGATTCGTGACGCTGCCCTTCCTCTGCTGCCGACTGACAGTCATATCCTGCCGGTAATGGTCGGTGATTCCGAGCAGTGTCGAAGGGCAAGCGAGATGCTATTGCAGAAGCACGCGATCTACATCCAACCGATTAACTACCCGACAGTGCCAAAGGGCGCGGAAAGGTTGCGGATCACTCCGTCGCCGTTCCACACGGACTCGCAAACGGACCATCTGGTTAAGGCTCTTGTGAACGTATGGGATCGGCTTGGTTTGTGGCGCTGATTTATTTTCTTCAGCACGTGCGCGTTCTAAGCTATTTCCCGGGTTAACAGCAGCGACACGATGATTTCACCGCACGCCGGTGCTGGATCGGACAACAACTAGCGGACGGACAAAGGCACCAGATCGCGATCGTCCTGTACTGCATTTCAAGAAAGGGCCTGACCTCATGGGCGACGGTAACAAAACTGCGATGAGGATCGAGATGAAGGCTTCGGATTGGTAGCCTTCCTATTTGCTTTCCGAGATCCTGGCGCAGCTACAGGCGTGGAGGATAAATTCGCCCAACGATACCTGCCTTCTCCTTGATCGGACGATTTACCCTTGAAAATAATGCCTTTTCAGGATGAAGCGGTCCGGAAAGCGAGGGTGGCGCTCGAAAACCTCTTCGCTCTCCCAGGTGTTGGAAAAGGGAAGCGCTAAAGGAAGTGCGCGAAGCCCGTATTGTTTCGGCGCGCTCGGTGAAATGGATTGAAGGTCGTCGGTTACGAGAACGCTTGTCGGATCAAAAGTTAAACGCGTCGACCGCAGCATACGAGTTTGCTCCAAAGCTGGCCACAGCGACACTTATAATTCCCGACCAAATCATAGGTGCTGCTGCGTAGGTGTCGAGATGCCAGTTCATAGCCACCAGGCTGGCGGGAGGCGGCTGCAAGGCAAATGATGCGCATCCAAGAGACAGATGGCAATCGTACCCGCGGCCCGCTCAGGCTCGGAAGATTGCATGAGTCGCGATGCGTGGCGGATTCGCGTGGTCGTCAGTCGTCAGCGTTAAGTAGCGGTGCTTTGTCAAAGCCACCCTTGCGGCGAATACCACGTAGATTAGAGGCAGCAACGAGATCACCGAGGACGCCAGGTCGCGATCGGACGCGCTGGGGTCGTTATCCCGATATTGTGCGAAGAGGAGCACCAGCGGGGGTGATCACAACGATTATTGCGGCTTGGACGCAGCCCGCGATCAAGCCGGCCTGGAATCGTTGTAGTCGTCCGCAGATCCTCAAGTGGGAGTGGCGCCTGCGTCTGCCCTTTCGAGCAGCGCAAGCAGCCCTTTCAGCATGGCCGTCGGAGTGGGAGGGCAGCCGGGAATGTGGAGGTCGACGGGAACGACTTCGGAGACCCCTCCAACCACCGCATAGCTGCCCGCGAAGCACCCTCCATCCCGCGCACAATCCCCGACTGCGATGACCCACTTGGGATTAGGGACGGCGTCATAGGTGAGCTCCAGCGCCTCGCGCATGTTCTTGGTCACGGGACCGGTCACCATCAACACGTCGGCATAGCGCGGCGAGGCGACAAACCTTATGCCGAAGCGCTCGACATCATAATAGGCATTGCTCAAGGCATGGATCTCAAGCTCGCATCCATTACAGGAGCCAGCGTCAACCTCGCGTATTGAAAGACTTCGGCCGAGTCGCCGCCGTGCGGCCTGAGCGACGGCGGTCGCGAGCTCGGTCACCGCCGCATCATCGGGCGACGGCGCCCGTTCGGTGACTGGCCGGCGAAACAGGCTTTCAAAAAGCAGCTTGCGCATCTTGTGCCATCCTTAGAGATCATGGCCCGAATAGGCGCAGTTGAAGGACCTGTTGCAGAGCGGAAAGTCCGCGACGATGTTGCCTTCGATCGCCGCTTCCACGAGCGGCCACTGAAACCATGAGGGGTCGCGTAGGTGGCACCGCTCGATCTTGCCATCACGCACGCGGAGCCAGACCATGACGTCGCCTCGGAATCCTTCGACGATAGCCATTCCCTCCCGCGGCTCACAATATACTCCCGCCTGTATACTCAGCGGGCCTTCAGGGAGCCGGGTCAATATCTGGTCGATCAGGTAAAGAGTCTGTTCGACCTCGCGAATACGGATCCAGACCCGCGCGTTGACGTCGCCCTCGGCGAGGATTGGTACATCGAAGCGCAGGCTCTCATACGGTGGATAAGCAAGGGCTCTGCGCGCGTCAAAGGATCGGCCGGAAGCACGGCCCGTGTAGCCTCCAGCGGCATATTGGGCGGCCAATGCCGGCTTGAGCACGCCGGCATCGACGGTACGGTCCTGCAGCGAAGCGGTGTTGTCGTACAGTTCGATCAAAGCCGGAAAGCGCAAACGAATATTATCTAGAGCCGCCTGGATGGCCTCAGTCCCGTCCTTGTCGAGGTCGCGGGTTACGCCGCCGGGCAGGATGATATCCCGCATCAACCGATGTCCGAATGCGGCATTGGATGCGCGCAGCACGTCCTCACGCAATACACTGCAATGCGCATGCATCAGCGCGAAGGAGGCATCGTTGCAGATCCCCCCGATGTCGCCTAGATGGTGAGCAAGCCGCTCGAGTTCCGCCAAAAGAGCACGGAGCCAAACCGCGCGATCAGGCACCATCACCTCCAGGGCGGCTTCGACCGCCCGCGAAAAGGCTAACGCATACGCGACCGTGCTGTCGCCCGATACGCGTCCGGCAAGTTGGGCCGCCCGCACGAGACTGGCATCCATCATGAGCCTCTCGATGCCCTTGTGTGCATATCCCAACCGCGGTTCCAGGCGGACCACGGTCTCCCCGCTGGTCGTGAATCGGAAATGCCCCGGCTCAATGGTGCCGGCATGCACGGGACCGACTGCAATCTGGTGCAGGCCGTCGCCTTCGGCCGGAAGAAAAAAGTAGGGAGACGCTTGCGGCAAGGCATCAATGCGATCTCCCAACGGAAACCGCACGCCCCACCGGTTGTGGTCAAGCCAACTGCGGGTATCCGACGAGCCTTCCGCCACCAGTCCAAACAGATCGTGCACGGCCCGTTCCAATCGAAGCGCTGGCGGGTGATGCTGGCTGACAGAAGGGTAAGCGCGATCGAAGCAGTCCAGGCTGACGACGGCGATTTCCGACGTCTGCTCATCCATGATCGCCATATGCACTGTCGAGGGTTCGCCCCATAGGCCGAGCAAGCTCCAACGACCCCGTGCCAGCTCGCTTGCTGCAAAATTCCAGACGGAGGCATCGACTACGGCTCGCGGCCAAGGAGAATGGCGCTGGACCAGTTGGCCCTCGAGCATGAGATCAATCAAGGATGGCATGTCATGTTTTCCTAGCGCTATCCAAGAAGGATTGCCACATGCTGGAACCAAACGACGACCGGCGCGGGGAGATAGATTCCGGCGATCAGAACCAGCGAGAGATGGGCAAACATCGGGACATAGGACGCCTCGACCGGAGCCGTGCCGCCGCGGGGATTACCGAATGCGACGCTTGTCAGGCGCAACATCAATGCGCCGAAAGCCAGCAGAAGCCCGAACACAAGCACGATTGCGAGCAAGGGTTGCCGCGCAAAGGTGGAGCTTACGACAAGAAATTCGCTCATGAAGATGCCGAGTGGCGGCAAACCGGCGATCGCGACGACACCCACCACCAAGCCCCAGCCAAGCGCCGGATGGGTCACCGTCAAGCCCCGGATCCTGTTGATCCGCTGCGAGCCCTTGACCTGCGCAATATGCCCGACGGCGAAGAAGATCGCCGACTTGGTCAGGCTGTGCATCATCATGTGCAGCAGTCCGGCAAAATTGGCGAGTGGGCCGCCCATTCCGAACGCGAACACGATGATCCCCATGTGTTCGATCGAAGAGTAGGCAAACAGACGCTTGATGTCGCGTCGACGGTACAGCATGAACGCCGCGAAGACGAGCGAAACCAGACCCATCGTCACCATCAGCGGGCCGGGAGCAATCGCGTCCGGACTGACGGTGAGCAATATCTTGAAGCGAAGGAGGGCATAGAGCGCGACATTCAACAGCAGGCCAGACAGCACCACCGAAATCGGCGTCGGACCTTCGGCGTGCGCGTCGGGCAGCCAAGCATGCAGCGGAGCGAGGCCGACCTTCGTCCCGTAGCCGAGAAACAGGAAGACAAAAGCGACATTGAGAAGGGCAGGGTCGAAATGCGCCGCGTGCTCAACCAGCAGCGTCCAGATCATGGCGTCCTGGCCCTCACCCACGACCGGACGCGCCGCCATGTAGACCAGGATGGTCCCGAACAGCGCGAACGCGATCCCGACACTGCCTAGGATGAAATACTTCCACGCCGCTTCCAGGGCGGCGTGCGTGCGGTAGATGCCAACCATCAGCACCGTCGTCAGGGTAGCGATTTCCACCGCCACCCACATCAAACCAATATTGTTCGAGACGAAGGCCAGGTTCATGCCGAACATCATGGTCTGATACATGGCGTGGTAAAAACGCAGGTATGTCGGTGTCAACCGGCCGGTGTCGAGTTCGTGCGCGATGTAACTTGCGCTGAAGATACTGGTCGTGAAACCCACGAAGGTATTGAGCACGATGAAGACAATGTTCAGGTCATCGACTAGCACGTATGGTGTTGGCTGCGGACGTTCGATCACGAACAACGAGAGTGCCGAAAGAAATGTCAACAAACTTGCGACAACGTTCAATCGCGCCGTTATCCGATAGCCCGGCAGTACGGCCAGCAATGCTGCCGAGCAGATTGGAATCAGCAGCACCGCCGCCACCGGATTGAAGGAATGGAAGTTCATCGCCGCTCGCCCCGGTAGTCGTCGAGTGCGGACACGTCCACCGAGTCGAAACGTTCACGGATCCGGAACAGGAAGATGCCGACGACGATGAAAGCGATCAGGATCGAGAAGGCGACGCTGATCTCGACCACGAGCGGCATGCCCTTGGCGCCGGTAGCCGCCAGCACCAGCCCGTTCTCGAGCGACATGAACCCAACGACCTGACTGACCGCGTTGCGACGGGTCACCATGACTAAAAGTCCAAGCAGCACAACTGACAATGCGAAGGCGAGATCCTCGCGCGCCAGGGCGTCGGCCTCCGCGGTCACCCGCAGCATCAACACCATGGAGAGGGCGACCAGTCCCATCCCGGCCAGCATGGTCGGGCCGATTCCCACGGCCGTCTCGATATCCCTGTGAATCCCAAGCTGTTTGACGATGCGGTGGAGCGCCACTGGAATGACGATGGCCTTGAATACAAGGGCAATTGCGGCCGTCACGTAAAGATGAGGTGCGTCCTGAATGAAGGCCTGCCACGCGACGGAAAGGGCGAGCACCAGGGCGTGGAGCGCAAACACGTTGAGCAGCGAATATAGCCGGTCCTGGTACAACATCATGAAGCTGACTAGAACCAGCCCGCCAGCGAGCGTATGAGCGATGTCGAACGAGAGGCCGTGCATCAAAAGCTCCTTGACACGAAGAGGAGGAGCGTACCGAGCAGGCCCAGCATCAGTGCCGCGCCGAGAAATTGGGGGACTCGAAAAACCCGCATCTTCGCGGTGGCAGTCTCGAACAGCGCGAGGAAAAAGCTGGCGATCGCGAGCTTGGCCAGGTAGGCGCCGGCGCCGACGGCGTATGACAAGGCCCCCGTCCCAAAAACTGCGATCTTCCAGGGCAAGAACACACAGGCGATCAGCGAGATATAAAGCAGCAACTTCAGAAACGCGCCAAACTCGATCATCGCGAGATGGCGGCCCGAATACTCAAGAACCATTGCCTCGTGCACCATGGTGAGCTCGAGGTGCGTGGCCGGGTTATCGACAGGGATTCGCGCGTTCTCTGCAAGGGCCACCATGATGAGCGCGATCATCGCCATTCCGAGCGATACCCGTAAGCCGACAGTGGGCGAGCCCATGAAATCCGCGACTGTCGAAAGTTGGGTCGAGCCGGCGACGAGCGCCATGCAAAAGACGAATAGGAGCATCGCCGGCTCGGCAAGCGCGGCGATCATGACTTCGCGGCTGGAACCGATCCCGCCGAAGCTGGTGCCGACATCCAACCCCGCAAGCGCCAGAAAGAAGCGCGCGCTTCCCAGCAGTGCGACGATGGCAATGAGATCCGCCGTCCAGTTGAACAGCAGCCCGGTCGCGAACGTCGGCACCAAGGCGGCGGCAACCCAGATCGCGGCGAACGTTATGTAGGGCGTCACGCGGAACAGCCATGACGCGTTGTCGGCCAGCACCACTTCCTTCCGGAGCAGCCGCAAGAGATCCCGATACGGCTGAAAAATCGAAGCCCCCTTGCGACGCACCAGTCGAGCCTTGATCTTACGCACAAAGCCGGTCAGCAGCGGGGCGAGCAGCAGCACCAGAGCCATCTGGAGGCCTTGCAGCAGAATGTCTGACATCACGACCATATCGCGAGCACCAGCAGCAGTGTGACGAGGGTGGCAAAAACCAGACTGAGGTACCGGCGGATGGTCAGGAATTGCAGGCGATTGAGCCTGTGGGCCGCGTCTCCGATGGCACCCGCGAGCGGCAGGTACATTGCCTCCCAGACCAGGTCGTGCAGTTCGATCCTAAGCCGCGCTGGCCTGATATCTCCGGGAGCCGGCATGTCGACATGGTCGCGGGCGTGGAACATGAGCGTACCGAAAACACGACGGATCGGTTGAGCGAAGCTTACACTCGAATACTGAGCGGCGGGGGTAGGATCGGAAAAACCACAGCCCCAGGCCGGTCCCCGCCGCAGGGAATGAGAGGCGAAGCGATGGATGGCAAAAACCGCGAGCGAGGCGGATACCGTGATGAATACCATCACCAGCAAACCGTTGTATGAGCTGCGGCTCGCCGCAATAGGCACGATCGAAAGCCACGGCTCGTTAGCCTGTATCGGCATGCGGCTACCGAGAATCTGCATCGTGATCGGCGAAAGCACGTCGATGACCAATCCCGGCAGGATTCCGGCCAGCAGGCAAAGTATGGCCAGGATGAACATCGCCGAAAGCGAGTAGCGGTCGACTTCCTTAGCGTATTCGGCGGCCGGGCTGCGCGGTCGTCCGAGAAAAGTCACACCGAATGCCTTCACGAAACACGCAGCCGCCAACGCTGCAGCCAAGGCCAGCAGCGCCCCGACCGCGGGCACTATGATCTTCAGGGCCCATTGCGGCAGTTCAGGACTTTGCAACACAGCCTGGAAGATGAGCCATTCCGACACGAAGCCATTAAACGGTGGAAGGGCCGATATGGCGACGCAGCCGACCAGAAAGGCGAAGCTGGTGAACGGCATCCGGTGGATGAGGCCGCCGAGCTTGTCCATGTCCCGCTCGCCGGTCGACGTCAGGACAGCGCCGGCCCCAAAAAACAACAGACTCTTGAAGAAAGAATGGTTGAGTATATGGAACAGTGCGGCCGTGAAGGCGAGCGCCGCCGCCGCCCTCTGGCCGTTGGCCTGGAAGGCAAGCGCGAGGCCAAGGCTCACGAAGATGATGCCGACATTTTCAATCGTGCTGTAGGCCAGCAGGCGCTTGAGGTCCTTTTCCATCATGGCGTACAGAATCCCCATGACGGCGGTGATGCTGCCAAGGAAGAGCACGATCACGCTCGCCGGCCAGGTGGGCGACCCCAGCAGATCGAATACGACTCGGATGAAACCGTAGATCGCGACCTTGGTCATGACGCCGCTCATCAGCGCCGAGACGTGGCTGGGAGCTGCAGGATGAGCGAGCGGCAACCAGATATGCAGCGGCACCAGGCCGGCCTTTGACCCGGCTCCGAGTAACATCAAGATCAAGACCAACGTCGCCACGTAGGGCGTATGTTGGGCAGCGCGAATGGCCGTGAATCCATAATCGCCTGCCGGTCCCGCTAGGAGACCGAAAGCAAGCAGCAGCGCGAGAGTGCCGAAGCTTGCCATGACGAGATAGACGTAACCTGCCTTCGCGTTGCCGGTTTCACGATGGTGCGCCATGACCAGCGCCCAGGAAGCGAGCGACATGAATTCCCAACATAGCAGATAGGAAAACGCGTCGTCCGCCAGTACAACGAGGTTCATGCCGGCCAGGAATGCGGGGAAGAAAGGCAGCACGCGGTGCGGCGCCTGTTCGTGATGGCCGTAGCCGAGTCCGTAGAGACTTGTTGCCGCTCCTCCCAGATTGACGACCACAAGAAAAAACGAGGCCAGTGCATCCACGCGGAAATGGGCGCCAAGCCACGGCAATCCGATCGGCAAGGTCAGATATGAAGCGTTCCCCGTTTCGCCAACTAGCCAGCGAACCGACCCGAAAAATGCCACCAAGGAAACGGCCAAAGTCGCGCTGTAGATGACGGCCGTCGAGTTGTTTGAACCACTTAGGACTGTCGCCAGAACTGCCAATCCAAGCAGCCCAGCAACACACAGCATTTGCAAAACGACAGCCGACATTACCTTCGCGCCCTCGCTCCACTCGATGCCTTGTTTTCTATCTGATGGTTCAAATAGGTCCTTGCCGATCCGGAATTTATTTTCAGCCGCACACCACGTCCTTGAGAATTGCTAACGGCTCCTTCGTCGATCATCTCAATACCGGCGGCGTCGAGAGCCGTAATCAGCTTCACCAGCGAATCGACATTGCCCCGAACCATTGTCTCACTCGCCTCCATGCGTTGAATGGTGGGCACGGAAAGTCCGGACAATTCCGCGAGTTGACGCTGATCAATACCAAGAAGCACCCTGGCAGCCTGCAATTGAGCCGACGTGATCATCTGATTGCCTCACGGCCAGAATTTTAAGTAATACTAAACATCATTTTTTTATCATAACTAATAATGTTATAATGTCAATAAATGATTGGTTATATATCTATATTGGAGGTATGTTCAGGCGATGGAACGAGTGTTTCGCCGGATCGCGCGCACCGATCGCTTGAGTGAACGAGCTCAGAAGCTCACGCAGGAAACGGCAATGCCGTCACAGTTTTCGTGTGAATGGAGAACGACGAATGTCAATCAAAGAATCAAAGCAGATTGAGGCCGAGACCACTTTCTCCGCACTTCGCGATCTATCGACGCTCGATAACCATGATGATGTCGATCGCGCACCGGACGAACGGGCGTGGCGCTCTATTTCGGAACGCTCCTACTTACCTGGTGGCTGATATCGGCGGAGGAAGGTCCGAAATCCTATCGAGCATTCGAGGCATACATTACTTCGCCGCCCGGCGAGTTCGTTCTGTTCTGTTTCACATGGTCGCTCATTCATCATCTGCTAGGCGGCTGCTCAGGTATCCCCTCATTCACACGCATGAGAACGTTTGATTTAGCGCGGCGTGTTGATTGATGTATTCGCTAAACCGGGCGGCAAGCGGGCGCAGGCGGACATCCGGCATGTTTGGGATCAACTCGTAGAGCATGCATCCCTGGTGGAACAGCGAATGAGTTCGGCGCTTGGCGGTGTTGACCTTGAGATGGCGATCCATACCGAGGCTCTCGCCGGCTGCGCCGAGCAGCGTCAAAAGCACGATGGCGAAGGCGTTCAGACGTGCATCAACTTCGGCACGGGCGAAGCGATGCGGCACGCTGTAATAATGGGCGGCAACATCGATGTGATAATCGATGCCGACGCGACAGGTGCGCCATTCCGAGAACTCGTAAGGTTCGGTCGGCAGCACCTTCAGTGCCGGGCGATCAATCTGTTCTAGCAATTGCCGGTGCGTCACGCCGAGCCGCCGGATCGGGCGCTCTTCGTTGAGATGCGTCATCAGATCGGCGATCGCCGCGTTGACATCCGCTAAACTGAAGAAGGTTCGATGGCGCAGCCGCCCGAGAAGCCATCGCTCGACGATGAGCACGGCCTGCTCGACCTTCGCCTTGTCGCGAGGCCGTCTCGGCCGCGCTGGCAGGATGGCAGTACCATAATGCGCCGCCATCTCGGCATAGGTGCGGTTGACCTGGGGATCGTAAAGACAGGCCTTGATGACGGCGGTCTTGGTATTGTCCGGTACCAGCAAATGCGGAACACCGCCGATCGCCTCCAGGGCGCGGACATGGGCGTCGATCCAGTCGGGGAGCGCTTGCGTCCAGCTCGCATGCGCGAATGTGAAGCTCGACGCGCCCAGCACCGCGACAAAGATTTGCGCCTTGCGGATTTCGCCGGTCAGCCGGTCGATCACGACCGGCACCCCATCGCCCGCATAATCGACGAATAGACGCTCGCCGGCGGGGTGGGTCTGCCGCATCGTAACCGGCAAGCGCCCTTCCCATTCCCGGTACAGATCGCAAAATCGGGAGTAGCGGTAGCCACCCGGATTCGCGGCGATATACTCCTCCCAGAGGATCGACAGGGTGACGTGCTTGCGACGCATCTCGCGATGCACCCCAACCCAATCGGGCTCCGCCTGACGACGATGGCCAGACTTGACGCCAGCGTCGGCAAAAAGCCGCTGCTCCAGCACCGCATCAGTCAAACCGGCGTCCAGCGGCCAGGTGATGCCGGCGACCTCGCACCGGCGAAGCGTCAACCGAACCGTCGACGACGCCACTCCGACCCGCCGCGCAATCTCGCGCGTCGACATCCCGGCGTTCTTCAATCTCACGCAATCACGCACATGGCGCATCGACATCCTCTCCATCGGCATCGGGACCCTCCTTGGCAAAGCCGAAAGAGCGGACCCTAAACAGGCCGGAAGAGGTGCCATCCCCCGAGCGATTTCAGCTCGGAATCGTGAGCGAGATCATCTCGGAATGGTGGGCGATTTCATTTCGGAATCGCGGGCGATTTAAAATCGGAATGGTGGGCGATTTCGCTCGGAATCAGCAGCTTCAGGCAATCTTCGGTGTCGCTCAGTTCCTTCTGCAGGGCGAGCAGCCGGTGATTGGCCCACTCGCTCTTCGTGGCTTGGCGTTCCATCAACGACTTCAGGAGGTCAGCAATACGGTCAGGCGCCAGCACACGCTCTTTGAGGTTGGTCAGGACGATCTCATCCAGGGGCGCCCCCGGAGAATATGGCAGCCCTTCTGCTGGCACCCAGCAAATCGCATCCCCGACCGCGAGAACTGGCATTGGGCCTTACCGATGAGCAAAAGTACTTCGTCTCCGAGGCTTCGCCCTATCGCCTGCTGAAAGACGCATGATTTTATCACCAGCCCGGCTTATGTGGTGATTGCGGCTGCCGGTTCCGGAGCAATTTTCGACAAACTACGAAGCGGCACCTCTCGTCCGTCCGGCATACCGGCGGCATCGATCACCGTCTTTCCTTTCCGAGACGCGCGACATCTGCGGCAGAACGAGACGCGGCCACAATGGCTGGTCTCGGCAGGGCTATCGCTTTCTCTTGTCGGTCAATTGCTCGACAATGGCAGGCTGCGACGTCTCGAACACGCGACTGGCAAGAACGTCGGACGCTACCACCGACTGGACATCGTCGACAGACAGGATGGCGTCCTCGTCCGCGACCAGGCGATTGGCCTGACGCAAGCGAATACGATCCAGCGCGTTGCGGATCGAGCGCGCGTTGGAGAATAAGGGCTGCGCCTTGCGCAACGCGATGTAACGTGTAAAGGCGTCGCGGGCGTCAGAGGTGAACTTATAGTTCATTTTGCTCAGCATGACTTCCGCGATCGCAAGCAATTCCTCATTGGTGTAGTCGGGGAAGTCGATGTGATGGGCGATGCGCGAGCGGAAACCGGGATTGCTGGAGAAGAATCTTTCCATACGGTCGGCGTAGCCTGCGAGAATTACCACCAGATCCTCGCGCTGCGACTCCATGACCTGAAGCAGGATCTCGATGGCTTCCTGGCCGTAGTCGCGCTCGTTGTCGGGCCGGTGGAGGTAATAGGCCTCGTCGATGAACAGCACGCCGCCCATCGCCTTTTTCAGGATCTCTTTTGTCTTCGGCGCGGTGTGACCGATATACTGTCCGACCAATTCGTCGCGCGTAACCGACACGACATGGCCACGGCGTACATAACCCAGCCGATGGAGAATATCGGCCATCCGTAAGGCAACGGTGGTTTTGCCGGTTCCCGGGTTCCCGGTGAATGACATGTGCAACGTCGGAGTCTCCGACGTCAGTTCCATTTTCTTGCGTATTCGCTCGACGAGGAGAAGCGACGCAATCTCCTGGATTCGTGTCTTGACGGGCTTGAGACCGATCAGCTCCTGATCGAGCTGCTTGAGTATCTCGCCGATTCCAACAGCCTCGAGTTCCTCGCGAAGGTTGACTTTTTCTTGCATCGAAGATGGTCCTGATAACCTCGGCCGGGAGCTTCTTTTTTACGACCGCTCGATAGAAAACCGGTCGGGAGAAAGGCTCCGTCGTCACGAGGCGACGGAGCAGTACATCCGGGCTGGACGACCGAAAGGATAAATCGTCCAGCCTTAGCCGGATGGAATCATGATGAATAACGCTGACCTTCGGGACGTTCGGCCACCGCATAGGAGGTCGTGGTGTACCGAACGTTGCGACCATCGGATTCCTGGCGCTCGAGCCGGAAGCCCGGCTCGTTCTTGGGTCTGTTGACGATGAACGAGATCCTCACCGACTCCCAGCCAGGACTGGAATCGAACCCGGAGATCCGGATGTAGCGGTCGCCATAGACCTTCCGGCACTCCTTCAGCTCCATCAGCACGCCTGCCGCGTCCTTCAGGTCGAACATCGGCAGATTCCACATGTCCCAATAGGTGTTGCGGGGATGCGGGTCGTCGGTGAACTCGATGTTCACCGCCCAGCCCTGGGTGAGGCAGTACTGAATCTGCTTGGTAATTTGCTCGTCGGTCAGATCGGCCAGGAACGAAAAACAACCTTGAGTGATACGCATATTAATGTCCTCCTTTACGCTACGGCCGGGGTCGTCACATAATCGGGCGCGTCGGTCGATTCGTAGTTGAAGGTAACGTTCTTCCACACCTCGAGCGCCTGCTTCAGCGGCGTGCAGCTCGCGGCGGCCTTGGCCAGAATTTCCGGCCCTTCGCTAACGTAATCGCGGCCCTCGTTGCGGGCGAGGATTATCGCCTCCAGCGCCACGCGATTAGCCGTCGCGCCGGCCTGGATGCCCATCGGGTGACCGATGGTGCCGCCGCCGAACTGCAACACCACATCCTCACCGAGGTGCTGGATGAGCTGGTGCATCTGGCCGGCATGGATGCCGCCGGAAGCGACCGGCATCATCTTGTTGAGGCTGGCCCAGTTCTGGTCGAAAAAGATGCCGTGCTCGAGTTGCATCGGATTGTGCTCTTCGCGGCAGATATCGTAGAAGCCGCGCGTGGTCAGCGGATCGCCTTCCAGCTTGCCGACCACGGTTCCGGCGTGGATATGATCGACACCGGCGAGCCGCATCCATTTGGCGATAACGCGGAACGACACACCGTGATTGCGCTGCCGCGTGTAGGTCGAATGACCGGCGCGGTGCAGATGCAGGATCATGTTGTTCCGGCGCGACCAGTTCGACATCGACTGGATCGCGGTGTAGCCGATCACCAGATCGATCATGACGACGCAGGAACCAAGCTCCTTGGCGAACTCGGCACGCTCGTACATGTCCTCCATCGTCCCTGCCGTGACGTTGAGGTAGCTGCCCTTGACCTCGCCGGTCGCTGCCTGGGCGCGATTGACCGCCTCCATGCAGTAGAGGAATCGCTCACGCCAGTGCATGAACGGCTGTGAGTTGATATTCTCGTCATCCTTGGTGAAGTCGAGACCGCCTTTCAACGCCTCGTAGACCACGCGGCCGTAATTGCGGCCGGACAGGCCGAGCTTCGGCTTGACGGTGGCGCCGAGCAGCGGCCGGCCGAACTTGTCGAGGCGCTCGCGCTCGACGACGATGCCGGTGGGCGGCCCTTTGAACGTCTTGACATAGGCTACCGGCAGTCTCATGTCCTCGAGCCGCAAGGCCTTGAGCGGCTTGAAGCCGAACACATTGCCGATGACTGACGCGGTGAGGTTTGAAATCGAACCGGGTTCGAACAGGTCGAGATCGTAGGCGATATAGGCGAAGTACTGGCCTTCCGCCCCCGGTACCGGGTCGACGCGATAGCACTTGGCGCGGTATTTTTCCGCCGCCGTGAGGCGGTCCGTCCATACCACGGTCCAGGTCGCCGTCGAGGATTCACCGGCCACCGCCGCCGAGGCCTCGATCGGATCGACGCCATCCTGAGGCGTAACCCGGAACAGGCAAATGACGTCGGTGTCCTTCGGCGTGTAGTCCGGCTCCCAATAGCCCATCTTCTTGTAGGACATGACGCCGGATTTGTAGCGGTCCTTGCCGCGGACGGTCATCGACTTCTCGTTTTGGGCGTTCATATATCTCTCCTTCTCCCTGTGAGCCGCGAAAGTTCCGGATCGAATTTCACTCCGCGGCAATGGCCGTATCACCGATGCGCGGATCAAGTTTGCCCGTACGATAGAGCTTGGCCATCTCAGCCAATGGATCCTCCCCTCCCGACATCGAACTGGACACCCATCTGATCGGCAACCATCGGGCTTCTGATAGCGGCGGTCGATCTGGCGAAGGCTTCCTCGAAAGGTCAATGGGATAGGCAATGAAAGCGTAAAAGCTAGTGTCGTCGCCCGCTATTCATGAGCGCTGAATATAAATGATGATAGAATAAACACCAATTGTTATTTCTTATGTAATGCATTAGACTCGCTTATGTATCAGCCATGTACCTGACCCTCAGACAGCTCCAGATCTTCGACGCGGTGGTGCGTCAGCGCAGCTTTACGCGCGCAGCCGACGCGCTACACCTGACCCAGCCAGCGGTCTCGATGCAGATGCGACATCTGGAAGAGCAGATCGGCGTGCCGCTGTTTGACTACGTCGGAAAAAAGATCCAGCCGACCGATGCCGGTCGCGAGTTGCATCGCCACGCCACGCTCATCGGCGCCAAGATGCGTGACCTCGAATCCGTCATAGAAGAGTTCCGTGGCATCCATCGCGGGGAACTCGACCTCACTGTGGCCAGCACGGCCAACTACTTCATGCCTAAACTGATTGCAGCCTTCTGCGCCTGCCACGCCAAGGTGCAGGTGCGGCTGCAGGTGTCCAACCAGACGCATATCCTAGAGACGCTCTCGGCGTCGAACCAGGATCTGGCCATCATGGGGCAACCGCCAGAGGACGCCGAGCTGGTCGCGCGCGGGTTCCTCGACAACCCGCTGGTGGTCATCGCCTCGCCCACGCATCCCCTGGCCGAACGCCGGCAGATTCCGCTGGTGCAACTAGGTCACCAGCGCTTCATTACCCGCGAGCCTGGCTCTGGCACGCGCAATGCGGCAGAGCGGCATTTTTCGCGTCACGGCGTGGAATTCCATTCGGTGATGGAGATGAGCAGCAACGAGGCCATCAAGCAGGCGGTCGAGGCCGGGCTGGGGTTGGGCGTCCTGTCGCTACACACCCTGGAGCTGGAGCTGGCGACACGCCGCCTGGTCACCCTCGACGTGGAGAACTTTCCGATCATGCGGCAATGGTTCGTCGTGCACCGCAAGGGCAAGCGGCTGTCGGCGGTGGCGCAGTCCTTCCTGGCGTTCCTTACCCAGCAGGCGCGCCCGCTGGCCTCGCCCAAGCATCCGCAGCCCGTCCCGCTCACGCCATGAACTTGGCCAGGCGGCCGACCTGGATGTCGCTGACGAAAATCACCCCTGAGTGGGCCTCGAAAAACGGCTGGAAACCCTCGAGCAGCGAATCGGCCAGGCTTTGCGGCACGGCGGCGATGATCATGATGAGGACGTCATCCTCGTTGAACATCAGGTGCCCTCCGTACAAGCCGTGGCTGCCCTTGCCCGACAGATTGCCAACGATGGTGTAGCCCTTGACTCCGGCGCGATCGAGCAAGTCGGTGACGAATTCCTTGTGCACGCCTTCGAGAATGAACTCCAGCTTTTTCAGCGGATGCAGTTTGATCGCGTTCATGCAACGTGTTCCTCCTCGGCAGGAGCGACCAGAGGCGGACGCTCCTCCCACTGGCCATTGTTGAAGACGAAAGGCTTGTAGCCCTGAGTGGGGTCGATGACTGACCGGCACCCGCGCCCGTCGCTGTACGCTCCTGCGCAAACAACGGGCGCATGCGACGACGCCCACAACTCCAGTACCGTTTCGACCAACACGCCTGTCGTCCATAATCGATGTCGAATCATGATGATTCATCGAGTCGGAACTCGGTAAAACGCGCAATACAAATTACAACTGTAATCTAGGGTCAGGACCCATTAATTTTCTTGCGGGTTGCCTGATTGGCTGATTCACTGGTGACGCGAGGGGTGCGTCACCATGGCTGAATTGTTTTTGCTGTCAGAGGCGCAGATGCGCCGGATCGAACCGTATTTTCCGTTATCGCACGGGATCGCGAGGGTCGATGACCGGCGGGTGATCAGCGGCATCATCTTCGTCATCAGAAATGGCCTGCGCTGGCGCGATGCGCCGGGCGAGTATGGCCCGCACAATACCATCTACAATCGGTTCGTGCGCTGGAGCCGGCTCGGCGTGTTCAACAAAATGGTCTGCCCCCTGAAAAGTGGTCCTCCCTGAAGTAGGCTTTTGAGCCATAGGAGGACGTTGGAATGCCCCAGAAGAAGCATAAGCCCGAAGAGATTGTCGCGAAGCTGCGCCAGGTGGACGTGCTGTTGTCACAAGGCCGATCGGTTGGAGAAGCAGTTCGCTCGATCGGCGTGACGCAGTTTACCTACTATCGTTGGCGCAAGGAATTTGGCGGCCTGAAGAGGGATCAGGTGAAGCGGTTGAAGGAACTGGAGAAGGAGAACGGACGGCTGCGCAAGGCGGTGTCGGATCTGACGCTTGAGAAGCTGGTTTTGAAAGAGGCTGCCTCGGGAAACTTCTGAGCCCCGCCCGTCGCCGTCGCTGCATCGATCATGTCATGGCGAAGCTTGGTGTATCGGAACGCTTTGCCTGCCGGGTTCTCGGACAGCATCGTTCGACACAGCGCAAGAAGCCAACAGGGCGCGCCGACGAAGCGGGGTTGACTACCGACATTATCAGGTACGCCACCCAGTATGGCCGCTACGGCTATCGCCGGATCACGGCGATGCTGAGGTTTGAGGGTTGGACAGTGAACGTCAAGCGCGTCGAGCGAATCTGGCGACGGGAGGGGCTGAAAGTCCCGCAGAAGCAGCCGAAGAAGAGCCGCCTCTGGCTGAACGACGGATCCTGTATCCGCCTGCGGCCGGAGCGCCCCAATCATGTCTGGTCCTACGATTTCGTGGAGGACCGAACCCACGAGGGACGGAAGTTTCGCATGCTCAACGTCATCGACGAGTTCAGCCGGGAATGCCTGTCGATCCGCATTGGCCGCAAGCTCAATTCGACGGATGTCATCGACGTCCTGTCGGACCTGTTCATCCTCAGGGGCGTGCCTGGATATGTTCGTTCGGACAACGGCCCCGAATTTATCGCCAAAGCGGTTCGCGAGTGGATCGTGGCGGTCGGGGCCAAGACTGCTTTCATCGAGCCAGGCAGTCCATGGGAGAATGGATATTGCGAGAGCTTCAACTCGAAGCTGCGCGACGAACTCCTCAACGGCGAGATCTTCTACAGCCTAGCCGAGGCAAAGGTCATCATCGAAGCGTGGCGTCGTCATTACAATCCTGTTTCATAACACACATCTGTCTATGTGATTGGAGAGAAGAGGCTTTGCTGATCTGGATGCGATCCCGTGGGGTGATTTGGGTTTTGCCTCGCGCGACGAACGAGGCGCTGAGCCGCCGGTTCGCTGAGCGTTGATCGGCTGAAGATCCAAGGACCATCCGGCAGAGGATGACCCGCCTCGATCTCGCCCGCTGCGGCGGCGAGCCTAAGCGTCTTCGGTGCAATGCCGAGCAAACCCGCCGCCTTGTTCAGATTAAGCCATGGCTCGTTCCCATCCGGCGCCGGCCGAAAGACCGGGATCTTATGATGCGACCTGAGCGCGGTGACCCGCTCCCGTATCCAGCGATTGCCGTGGCCGGTCACCAGGCCGTTCCGGTTGAGAATGCCGGCGATCAGATCATCATTGGCGATGAGAACCAGTTGGCGGACGGCGGCCAGCATGTCGGCGGAGATGCTATTGCGCTGTCCGCGGCGGCGCCTCGGCAGGCGCAGTTCGGTATGAACGCCGCCCATCCAATGGGTCAGGAGAACGATCTCTGACGCTTCGTCATCGATATCGGCGACCACCTCGTGGATGACGGTGCGCACGATTCGCTTCTTGAGCCTCGCGTCGGTCGACGGCGCCGACCAGACCGCCTTGAGATCAGCGGCCAGCGCGGCGAGGTGGACTGGCGCCCGTGATGGTGCCGATGTCGCGGCATCATGCGCGGCAATCCTGATCTCGATCTCGCCGACACGTGTGAGCGCGCCGTTCCATCGCAACTCCAGTTCCGCCGCGATCAGGCGGTTCTGCGGATCGACGGCATCGTACTGCCGGAATGCCCGATCGGCGCTGTAGCGCGCCGCCTCGAGGTCGCGCACCAGCGCCTCACGAACCTGATCGCGGCGGTTGGCCGCTTGTGCTTCGGCCTCGACGGCCGTAGCTATCGCTCCCGGTTCGACAACCCGCAGAAGAGCTTCCTCGATGGCGTCGTCGACACGCAATCCTCCGAATGCGATGCAGCGTGGCTCGCCATTGTCGAGCGAACCCCGCCAACAGGAATAGCGCGGAATGTTATGCTTGGCGCCGGTGTAGCGAATCGTCAGCTTGCGTCCACAACGCCGGCAGCGGACAAGGCCGGCGAGCAAAGCGTCGCCGTGCTTCGGCGCTCCGTGATGTCGGCCTGTGGGCATGTTGTCGCGCACCATCTTGCGGATCGCCTCCGACCGCTCCCAGCTGACGTAACCCACATGGACGCCTGGGATCAGCGCCAGCCATTCGGCTCGCGCCTTACGACGGCGGCTGGGTCGGATCACGCCTGCTGCGTCATATCCTGTCGCGACACGACTCTTACCATAGGCGTAGGCGCCGCCGTAGATCGGGTTCTCGATCATCCGGTGGATGGTCGCATAATTGGGCCTGCGCCAGACCACGTCACCGTTGTTGCGCTTGGCGGGCAAGTCCAGCCCATGCTCGATGAACCAGAGCAGGGCTTGCCGGACACTGCCGAGCTCGGCGACCTTGTCGAAGACCAGAATGACGGCTTCCTGGACACGGCGATCGGGATCCTTCTCGAGCCTGTCGCCGACCTTCACAAAGCCGACCGGGGCCGCGACGATGAGTTCGCCGCGCCGGGCCTTCTCATAGCGGGCCGACAGGGAACGCTGGCGCAGAAGATCGAGCTCATACTCGTTGAGGCTGCCCTTCAATCCCAGCAACAGCCGGTCGTTGCCCTGACGCGGCGCATAGACCATCTCCTGATCGATCAGCACGGTATCGACGACGCGGCACATCTCGATCAGCTGCTGCCAGTCGCGGCTGTTGCGGGCGAAACGCGAGACTTCCCGCGCCGCGACCGCACCGACCTTGCCCAGGCAGACCTCGGCCACCATTCGATCAAAGCCGGCGCGCGCGACGCCGCCCGCCGCCGAGCGCCCGAGATCGTCATCGACCGTTTCGATGCGAGACCAGCCCAGCGCCGTCAGACGATCGCGCATCGCATATTGCAAGGCGCTGCTCTCGCGATTGTGGAGAACCTGATGGGCGGAGGACTGCCGGACATACAGGATCGCCTTGCGCTCCAGATGGTGCGGCCTGATCTTCTCAGACATCATGACGCATCTCCTCCCGTTCCCGAACGAGGTCGCCGTCGGCGTGGCCGAAGATCAGGCGGACCAGCAGCTTCGTCAGCGTATGGCGCGTCTCGGCGGGCAACGCCTGCCATTGCGGCGTCTGCGCCGCGGCGTAGGGCGGGTCGCAGAACAGATCGAACTGACGTGCATTGCTGTGAGGATGGCGATGAGCGGTAGGCGGGCGTGGCATGGACATCTCCCCGATTCGTGTCGTGAGAGCCCAATGCTGCGCTTGAATCCCGCAATTGCGATGGTGCGCCCGAAACGGACGTCACATCCTGCAGCAGCGTTGCCAAGGCGGTCAGCACCGCAATGTCAACATAGGGTGCGGCGCCGACACACCAGGCCGCCCGATCGAACATCCACGCCGGAATCTCCAGCCATCGCGCGGATGCCCGACCAATGAGGCTGCACCGGAAAACTTCTCCGCCAGCCTTCTCGATGACCTCATGAATATGGACCAGGCATCCGGCCCATGGATGCCACGGATAAAGAAGCTCGCGCTCCTCGGTCCCGTGGGCGTTCTGTCGTCGTGTTGTACAATACCGAGCGCCCGCACTCATCGTTGGGCTACAAACCACCGGCGCCAGAGGTCGTGCAATGGCCGGCTCCGCTACGCGGACCAGCTTCGCCGGCCGCACCAGCCATGGCGCCAAAACCAATCATGCACTAATATTCAACCCGGACCACCCGATGGGGGCAGGCCACTACCAATCCGGAGAAGTCGATTATGACGGCCATATATCCCGACGTGGCGACCGCCATTTGCGCGGGCTTCTCTACGAAGCGGCGGCGGTCATTCTGACGCGCAGCTCAACCGACAGCACTCTGCGCACGTGGGGTCTGCAGCTCCGGCAGAGGATCGGCTTCAAAAGAGCTGCCGTGGCTGTGGCGCGCAAACTGGCGGTGATAATGCATACGATGCTTAAGACCGGCGAGTTGTTTAATCCGAATGCCGGAGCCGCCGCATAAGTCCGGATAGCGTTCAGAACCCGAACGCCTAAGGTGTCCCTGCCGGGACGTGAGCCGAGCCATTCCGCTGATGGGGTTGCACTGCTGACTCAGCAAAGTGCGTCGTCCACATTGAAGGCTCGTTCCGCGAAGCTCCATCATGCGGCGGCTAATGTCGACCGCGAAGACAACCATGCACCCGGCAGCGTCTCCTCGGCGAAATTATATGCTTGACGCCCCAGCAGCGATTAGACAACCCCATCAGGACTGCCGTTAATTCTATCATTGGCCTCGTGGGCAAAGTTATTGCAGGCATACCGTTGATGATGTCATATATATTTAAATGGATGCTTGATACTGCATTTCACATGGTTTAAATGTATGTGTGGTGAATCGCATTGGAGCTGGCCAATTCATGATTTCCGCTAATCAACTCAGGGCCGCCCGTGCGCTGCTGAATATAGATCAACGGCACATGGCTGAACTAGCGGACCTTTCAGTTCCAACCATTCAACGCATGGAAGCAAGTGACGGCGTCATTCGTGGCAATGTCGATTCCCTGATGAAGCTGGTTTCAGCTCTGGACAACGCGGGCATCGAGTTGATCAGTCCGGATGGTCAAAGCCTGGCTGGCGGTCGGGGCGTCCGGCTCAAGGAACAAGTCACGCAGCCAAAGATAAAACGACCTAATACCAAATCTCGGAGAGCGTGACTCTGTGGGGCTTTTCAAATCAGCGGCGGGCTGATTCAACATGGCGAACGAGGGAGGTTCGCCATGTCGCCCCTGCCGCTCCGAGCTGATTTCAACGCACAGACGACACGGTCCGCTGCCAGACGGGTCGAAAGACGGGCCGCAGGCGCGGCGACTTCTGGCTCTGGCCGCGATCTACGACGGTGCGACGCGGACGGAAGCAGTCTGTGTTTCGGCGTAAGCGGTGTTCTGAGGTCACCTTCCTGGTGATGTCCTGATCTGCGAGTCTGATGGTTCAGATAACCGTTAGGCTTAGAATGGACACAGTGGATGATGCTATCACTAAGCCGGTTCATCGGCTTGAGGTGTTCACCGGGGCAGGCCGCCGGCGAACGTGGAGCGACGAGGACAAGGCACGGATCGTCGCTGAGATCGTAGGGAGCGGCGAGTCTGTTTCTGCCGTAGCTCGACGGCACGGGCTTTCGCCGCAGCAATTATTTGGCTGGCGGCGGGAATTGCAAGGATCCCAGACGGCGCATTCGCATGCTGAAGAGTTGCAGTTCGTTCCGGCAGTCCTGGACGTGGCACCGTCTTCGTCCGTCCGCCATCGACGCAAAATGTCACGGCGCCAGGTTGAACCCGGTGAGGGAATGATCGAGGTCGCGATCGACGGCATGACGGTTCGGGTTGGCCGCGGTGCGGACGCAAAGACCGTGACAGCGGTGCTGCGAGCATTGAAAGATGGCACGTGATCGGCCCGACCGGCGCGGTCCGCGTGATGGTGGCGACCAAACCTGTCGACTTCCGCAAGGGTGCCGAGGGATTGGCGGCACTGGTGCGCGAGACAATGGCGGCGGATCCCTTCTCCGGAGCGGTCTACGTGTTCAGGGCTAAACGCGCCGACCGGATCAAGCTGGTGTTCTGGGATGGCACTGGTCTTTGTCTGTTCGCCAAGCGGCTGGAGGATGGCGTCTTCCGGTGGCCGAAGATTGAGAACGGCGTGATGAAGTTATCGGCTGCGCAATTGTCGGCGCTGCTGGAAGGGCTGGACTGGCGTCGCGTCCATGAGGCGCGGGAAATAGTGACGCCGACACAGCCGAGTTGATCTTTATCTCTGAGCTAAGTGAGTTAGTCGCATCGAAGCCGTCGCAAATTGCCCGCGAATATGGTCTGATTCGATCATGCCAAGCGATGCATTGCCCGACGATCTTGAGACGCTGAAAGCGATGCTGCTCGCCGAGCAGTGCGAGAGTGAGCGGCTGCGCCAGATCATCAAGGAAATGCAGCGGCACCGTTTTGGCCGCAGGGCCGAGACGCTGCCCGAAGATCAAATGCTGCTCGGTCTCGAAGACGTCGAGCAAATGGCGGCGAGCGATGCGGCGATAGCAGATCCGTCGGCTCCGGCTGAGCGAGCCGCGCGGGCCGAGAAGCGACGCACCAACCGCGGCTCGTTGCCGGCGCATTTGCCACGGGTCGAGATCGTCGTCGATATCGACAGCAGGACCTGTCCCAGCTGCCAGGGCGAGCTGCACCGGATCGGGGAGGACAAGAGCGAGCGACTGGACATCGTGCCGGCGCAGTTCCGGGTGCTCATCACCCGCCGTCCGAAATACGCCTGCCGGCGTTGCCAAGATGGTGTCGTGCAGGCCCTGGCGCCCGCGCGACTGATCGAAGGCGGCATGCCGACGGAAGCCACCATCGCCCAGGTCCTGGTGTCGAAATATGCCGACCACCTGCCGCTGTATCGCCAGGCTCAGATCTACGCCCGGCAAGCCATGGAGCTGGATCGATCGACGCTGGCCGACTGGGTCGGTCACGCTGCCTGGCATCTGCGTCCGCTGCAGGAGCGGCTGTTGCTAAGACTGAAGGAGCGACCCCGGTTGTTTGCGGACGAGACGACGGCGCCGGTGCTCGATCCCGGACGGGGATGCACCAAGACCGGCCAGCTTTGAGCCTATGCCGCTGACGACCGGCCTTGGGGCGGCTGTGATCCACCGGGCGCCGTTTACGTCTACGCACCCGATCGCAAATCTGAACGGCCAATTGCCCATCTGGAGGGCTTCAAGGGCATTCTGCAGGTCGATGGTTATGCCGGCTATCGCAAGCTCGCCGACCGAGGCGATGTCCGCCTGGCATTCTGCTGGTCTCACGTTCGGCGTGGCTTCTATGAGCTCGCCGTATCTGGTCCGGCACCGATCGCCAGCGAAGCGCTCGAACGTATTGCCGGGCTCTACGCCGTCGAGAAATACATCCGCGGTCGAAGTCCCGAGGAACGCCGAGCAGTTCGCTCGCTAAAAAGCCGTCCCCTGATCGCTGCGCTCGAGCCGTGGTTGCGCGCAAAGCTCGGACTGATCAGCCAGAAAAGTAAGCTTGCCACGGCCATCCGTTACGCCCTGTCGCGCTGGGAGGGCCTGACGCGCTTCATCGATGACGGCCGCATCGAACTCGACAACAACACCGTCGAGCGCTCCATCCGCCCGATCGCGCTTAGCCGGAAGAACGCATTGTTCGCGGGTTCTGACGGAGGCGCCGAGCATTGGGCCACCGTCGCGTCCCTGATCGAGACCTGCAAATTGAACGACATCGACCCGCTCGCGTATCTGACCGACGTCCTCACGCGCATCGTCAATGGTCACCCCAACCGCGATATCGATCAGTTGCTGCCGTGGGCCTACAGAAAGCAAGAACTCAAAGCTGTGGCATAGGAACAGCGCTTACGTTTCGGCGTGGGGTCTCGACCATGATCGGCAAGGGGGTCCCATCATTCCAACTCAATGAAATCAATGGGCTGAAGGGGTCCCCATGATGCCGATGGGGGTCATTTTTCGATCAGCATTCACACTCAGATGCCTCGATGCAGGGCTATGGCGGATGACATGTCGTTTGCAGCGAGTATCATTATCCATGACGGACAAATTGCGGAAGACATATCGTGTTGTCCGCCGAAGGCCCCGGCGCCGGTCGGCGGCGACAAGTGTTTTTGCATCGCGGCGTGCGCGTCCAAGTGCTTTGCCGGAACGTCTTCTATCCGCTGACAAACACTAACTTCGGAGCTTGCGCGCAGCTCACGAATCCCAGGCGGAAGCCGCCCCCGCTGAGCGGTTCTGTTTGCATCCGAGAGGATTCCTCAGTCAAGCGCCGGCAAGCGCAATTGCGCTCGCCGGAATAGTTGCGATGGCTGCTACGTTGGTTGGGGATATTCTTGGGATTTGAAAGAAAGATGACGGGTGCCTTCCGGCGCGCCAGAGATCTTTCGGATATTACCCCAAGTCTGCTTGTAATTTGGAATGATGAACTCGTTCACGCCAGCTGACACGACGTTCCCCTGCACTCCCATCGGGTAACCAAAAAGCATGAAGGCTTGTTTCCGTTTTGCCGACGGCGTCGGATAGACCATCGCCTGAGTCGATCCATTGTCGTTGAACACCTCTACCAGATCGCCTTCGACAAGCCTGAGGTCCGCCATGTCCTGCGGATTCATTTCGATGAAAGGATAGGGCCATCGGTCGATGACAAGTTCGTTATCTACATCAAGATAAGCGCTCTGCCAGACTTGATTGGTGCGTCCGCTGTTGATCAGAAAGGCGAACTTATCCTTCTCAGCCTGCTTTCCCGGAGCCCGCAGGCCGCGCCATTGCGCTTTCATGAATTGCGCCTTGCCGTCCGGCCGATTGAACTTTCCATCGGCATACAATCGCTTGGTGCCGATGATCCGTTCTGTTCCCGCGGAAGTCGGCAGAGCGCCGGCTGCGGTCGGGACAGGCTTCTGAACCGGCTCCTTGCCCCGCGTTGCAGGTCCTTGCAGCTGTCCCTTTCCGCCGGCTAACGTGCCGGCGGCGACAGCACCGGCTGGCTCGAGACCAATGGCCGGCTCCTGAAAGCCGTTCGTACCCATGGCGCGTAGGCGCGCATAGGTCACGAATTCTCCGCCTTTCGCGTGCTGGTGATAGCCGTCCATGAAGGCGTCTTCTTCGGTTTTCCAGTCGAAGCCCTTGAACTTATCAGCCACATCTTTCTTGCCCACCTCGCGGAAGACTCGCTCAAGGTGATTGGCAATACGCGCCGCAATCAGACAATCGGGTACGGCTTGTCCCGGAGGATCCATATAGCGCTCCGTCAAGCGCATGCGACGTTCGCCATTCATCGAGGTCAGGTTCATTTCGCCTGACGTCGCCGCTGGCAGGATGACATGAGCTGCCTCGCTGATCTTTGTCGGGACGATATCGACGTCGACGGAGAAGAGGCCACCCTTGCGAATGGCGCCCATTATGGCGGCTACCATCGCGGCCCGATCACCATAGGGGACGGTATTCATGGCGTCCTTCACGAGGTCCGTCCGTTTCTTGTAGACGCGCTTAAACTCCATCGCGTTCAGCGTGGTCTTATAGTGGTCGCACCCCCAAATGTGGTGGACCCCGCCTTTGCCGTCGATCAGCAACTTGTCGACATAGGCGGCGGGCCGTCCGACATGGGCGTCCGACGGTCGCGAATAACCCTCCTGGTGACCGCCCATCCGGACACAACCGCCGCCCGGACGCCCAATGTTGCCTGTGGCGAGCGCAAGATTAACAAGCGACGCGTTCGTTCGATAATTGTCGTTGCCCCAGATCAGCCCCTTCTCGTAGGCAAACATGGTGCGGCGACGCGCACCGCCGGCCTTGGGCTCGGCAATCCATGACGCCGCCTTGATGATGTCCTGTGGCTTCAACCCGGTGATGCGCGCAGCCTCCTCGATGCTGACCTTGTTGGCTGCTCGTGCCTTGTCGAAGTTGATCGTAGAGGCGTTGATGAAGTCTTTGTCGGTCCACCCTTTATTGGCAATGTAGGTCAGCAAAGCATTGAACAGGATGAGGTCGGTCCCGGAATTGATCGCGAGGTGGAGCACGTTTTCCTTGCCAGCCTCAACTTCGCAGGCGTTGATCGTTACTGTTCTGCGCGGATCAACGAATATAACCCGACCTTGGCCGACTGGCTCGCCCCCGAACTCGGCCTTCTTCTTGTCCACAGAGGTCCCGCGGAGGTTCGGAATCCAGTGGTTGAGGAAATAGTTGGTCTGGGTTTCCAAGGCGTTGGTGCCAACCGCCAGGATCGTGTCAGCCAGTTCGACGTCCTCATAGCAGTTGTTGAGTTCGCCGATTCCCATGTCGCGCGTAGCGTGAACTTCGGAATTATAGGCCGGCCGGTTGTGAATGCGGATATTCTTGATCTTCATTGCGCCGAAATAGAGCTTTCCGGTGCCCCACGTGTTCTCGTAACCGCCCCCGGCGCCTCCATGATCATAGGCAGAAACAAAGACTCCGTCCTCGCCCTGTTCATTGATGATCGCAGCAGTGACGCGGGCGACGAGGTCGAGCGCATCGTCCCAGCTTGTCGGCTGAAGCTGGCCATAACGCCAAACGAGAGGATCGGTCAGCCGCTGCAGTTGCGTGTTGCGCTGCTGTGAATAGCTCATTTCGGCAATGCGGGCGCCGCGGATCGAGTCCAGTCCGGAATTAACCACGCAATCCTTGTCGGGCTTGATTACGAGATGAACGTCGCGCCCATTCTGCTTCACGATGTTGTACATCGACGGCGCATACCAGGCTGGCGTCTCCGCCTCCTGCTGGGTATTGAGATCAACCCCGAACCGATTCTCCGATGGCGCCCGGCCGCCCTCGTAGCGGGCATCCCAAGTGTAGGCTTTATAGCCGCAGCCGACGATACAGTAATGGCAGACGACGTTATGTTCCTTTGCGTTGACCGGAACGATCGGAAGCTGACTGATCTGACGCTTGTATGCCATGTTAACCTCCTTCAGAGCACATTCGACAGACGGCCATAGAGGAGCTCGTCAATGCCGTCGGCATAGATGTTGCCCTTCTCATCGACCGTAAGCACATATTGCGGGAGGTTCTGCGTAGCGTGCCCCCAAATCTGCAAGCCGCCCTTTTCGCAGTCGAAACGCGAGTAGTGCCCCGAGCAATTCAGCGTCTTGTCGTCAGCTGTGTAGGAAAGAGGAAATCCCTTATGCGGACACAGCGTGGTGAACCCGACGACATCTCCGTCAGGTCCCACCCCTGTCGGCACGCGGGTCCCCAATTTGATCAGAACGCCTGGCGCGTCGTCGTCTGGATAAGCCACTTCGAACGGCTCATTGATCTTGAGTTCCTTGATGTTGCCGAGGCGTTTGGCGGGATAGTCGACCAACGCAGCGTTCGGTGCCGCTTTTGCCTCGGCTGGCAGCACTCTCGCCGCCGCCACGCCAGCCGTCATGAGACCCGCGCCGGTCAGAAATCTGCGCCGTCCAATGTCCGCGATCTTCCTACATCTGTTCACCTGTGAGTCCTCCTCGATGTCAATGGCGAGCACCCGCCGGGCCACTTGCGCTAGCGCCACCGTAAATCCATCGCGTCGAGCCCGGTCCCGTAGTGCGCTCCGCCAGTCGCTGTCAGGATCGCAGTTACTAGGAGAAGCCTTCAATCGTAATCGTTCTCCCTCCTTTATCCATAACTTCGGACCCACCTTCATTGATTCAGATCAAGCCTAACAGGGGCTCAGCGAAGCATGCCCGCCAACCGCGCCATAGTTTCCAAGCCCGAAATGTCGCACCGATCGCATTTGTGGTCGTGCTGTATTTCCCGGTGATGACTCCTATCATGGGCAACAAGGAGATTGATCCCATGACTGCACGCGTGCTGTCCGTCGCGGCCATCGCCCTTGACTTGTTATCATTGTCGGGGTCGTATTCTCGTTCGCGGTTCGGCGCAGGTGGTGCCGAGCATACGGCTGTTCTGCTGGCATCAGATGAGCGCTATCTCGTGTTCGCGTAAGTGCGCACACGCTCCGTTGCCGCAGCAAAGCCAAACCTTTCCGAGGAATCTTGCTGCTCAGACGGTTCGCAGCGCATCGTGACTCCACTCCGGCTTTTTTCCTGTTGTCTTTATCACCTGCAGCGATCTGACCCCTGTACGATGACGTAATTGCGGGCGGCGTGCGAGACGAAAGGTCCGCTATCTTCAAGCCCTCACGCAATCACACGAATCGGAGGGGCTATGAAGCAATATGTCGGATTAGACGTCTCGCAAAGGGAAACCTCGGTGTGCGTGCTCAACGAGACAGGGCATATTTTGTTCGAGGGAAAAGCCAAGTCCGATCCGGGGGCGCTCACCGCGCTGCTTCGCGAGCGGGCGCCGCATGCGGAGCGCATCGGTTTTGAGACGGGGGCGATGGCAAGCTGGCTATGGCATGAACTTCGTAGGGTCGATCTTTCAGTGGTATGCATCGACGCCCGGCATGCGCACTCATGTTGTCGGAGATCGCGCTACCCAATTGAATCACATTCCGGACGGCACCAGGATTGTTCTCCGTCAGCACGTCTGGGATCGATTGAAGGACTTTTCAAACGGAAGTGTTCTGATTCATCGTAGCTTTAAGGAGTAAAGATGAAACAGAAATCCGGGTCGGACAAACCGGCAGAACGAGTACTGAAGGATCGACGCCAGACACGCCGGCATGAGAAGGTCCGTATTGCGCCGAGATGACTGCGCACGACGCCGGGAATGCTCATCAGCCGTCTCGCGACGTGGTCGCTCCACGACGTTAATGGCCGCAGTCGCCCTTCAATGTTTGGAGAGTGTCTCAACGAGAAGAGCAAGGCATTTGCGCGCCGCTTCGGGGATGGCCGGAGCTTGGGTCTTCGATCCGCGCTCTGAGCTTTTCAACATGCGATGAGGATAGTCTATAATTGGACGCGCGCCCCGTCGACGCAGGATGGGAACCACAACACCGACGGTTTCCACGACAATTATTGTTTGAAGCAGTCACGGTGTCAGCCTGAGCTGGCGCCTGGCTTCTTTGATGCTATTACGTCATGAAGCGGTATATGTAAAATCAATAAGGACGAACGAGGTGCTGGTCACCAATCCTACGACTGGAACCCATATCGGCACTAGAAACACATCCGAAGGGGGCATTGATTCCGCAACTTTGATCCTTATGAGGGCCAGATTCACGAACGCAAAGATTCCGAGCGTAAAGCGTGACGTCCACTCGGCCAATCCAGTCAGAGGAACGCCAAGCGCCAGGATCAGGATGGCCGCAACGCCAAAGAGAGTCGCAATAACCGGTGTGCCGCTCTTCGAATCCACCTTCGCAAGGAAGGTGGGAAGGTTATCCTGATTAGCGAGGCCATAGAGCACGCGCCCGATCATGATCATATGGACAATGATTCCATTGACTGTCGCGACGATCGCGATGGCGCTCAACACATGCAGAGGAAGTCCTGTCAAGCGCTGAAAGACCAGCGCCAGGGGGGCCGACGATCTCGCGAGTTCCACCGGCGGCACCGCGATGACTGCGATCCAGACCACCAAGGCATAGAGCAGAGCAGTCACCCCGAGCGTTATGAATAGGGCCCGGGGCAAGGTGTGTCGCGGGTTCTTCATTTCTTCGGAAATGTTCACCAAATGCTCGAAGCCGATAAACGCAAATACGGCAAGCAGGGTGGTTCGCGCGATGCCGCCCCAGGCAGACAGGTCGCCGATGGCGGGCCATAATTCCGGAAGCCGGGAGATTAGAGGACCGTCCCCCAAGAGGCCAGCCGCGACGATAAGCAGTAGCCCGCCAATTTCGACCACCGTCATCAGTCCCGCAAAACTGATGGATTGCGCCGCCGAGAGGCAGGCGATGGCGCCCATCGCGAGCACGACGGCGGCTATGATCCAGGATTCCGGAAGCGGAATGAATACGCCTAAGTATCCGGCGCTTCCTACGCTGATGGTGGCCCCGGAAATGGTTGCGGCGGCAACGACGAGTAATCCTGCGGCACCGCTCAGCCATTTCCGCTGAAACGCCGCCTGGACGTAAGCTGCTTCGCTCGCTGCGACCGGCATTCTGGTGCCCAACTCGGCAAAGGACGCCGCCGTTATTCCCATGACGATCGCGGCCGCAAGAAACGCCACAGGCGCGTGCATGCCGCTCCGGCCGGCGGCCGCCCCCACCAGTACGTAAATGCCTGCGCCGATCGTCACGCCAAGCCCATAGAGCACCGCATGGGTGAGGGTGAGCGATCTGATCAGCTTTGGAGGGTTCGGATGCGCCTTCTTTGTTTCTAGTTGCGGACTGTCTGCATCTGTTCTCGCGTCTTGCATGGCCGAGCGTCAATGCGAGAACAAAATAGGGACCGGGGGCCTCGACAGCAGACTCTTGGTTGCGCCTCCAAGCACGAATTCACGCCATCTCGAGTGTCCATAGGCTCCCATTACAAGCACATCGATTTTGTGTGAAAGCACGTACGTTTCAAGGACCTCGCCAATCGGCTTGCCATCGGCGTCGACCTTGTCCAGCACGACGTCGATGCCGTGACGAGCAAGGTTCTTCGCCAGTTCTTCGGCGGAATGTTTGGAATCCAAAGTCTTTTCGTTCGTGACGGTAACGACGCGAACCCGTTTTGCCGTTTCAAGCAGCGGAAGCGCGTCCGAAACCGCTCGCGCAGCGGTGCGACTGAAATCCCACGCCACGCCGGCGGTATCGAGCTGGAATGGGTGTGATCGCGGGGCAGCCGGCAGAATCAGCGTCGGCCTACCCGTTTCGAAGATCAGAGCCTCCGCGTACCACTGATCATACGATTCGGGCACCGACATAATCGTGAGATCGCGAAGCCGTGCATAGTCGACTAGCAGCGACGGCGTCCTATGGGTTGCGCATTTCTCCAAAATAATCTCATGCTGAACGCCGGACTTATCGGCCGCTGCTTCGAACGCTGCGAGAAGAGCTTTCGCATTCTTGCGGCTCTTCGCGGTCTCACCCGCAACGATTCCGGGTATGTCGACGATGCTATCCGCAAGGAAGCTTCCGGGCACTTCCACATGTACTTCGCAGGAAATAGCCGCGAGGTGAGCGCCCAGGGCGGCGGCTATCGAAACCGCATCATCCACCACCGAGACAGGCGTCGGTTCCGGATAGCTCGTCAGCGTCAAAAGAATATCCTTGAAGGCCATTCACTTCTCCTTTGGGAGGTTTGAACCTAAAGAGCCGATCCCGAGAAGATTAGATTCAGGAGCATTGGGTTGAGCGTATGAGGTGCCTGAGCACGGTGCGCATCATGGCGAGGCGGACGAAGGCTGCGACGATCCTGGTATAGCGCTCGAGATCGCGCATCAGGCGACGATTGCGGCTGATCCGGGCGAACGTCCGTTCGACGATCCGCTGTACAATATTGCCTGAGCCCGGTCATTTTGCTTGGCGATTTTGGCCTGGCCGGGCCGTCGAGTGGCGGAACCCTAAAGATGATCTCGACCTGCGTGTCATCGATCTCGACCCCGCGAATTACGGCACGGACGATCTGTCGCATGCCGGTCCTGTCAAGGCAGCGAGTCCTACCTTCACTTTGGCGAAGAACTCCTCCAAGCGGTTGATCAAGATCAAGAGTGACAGCTCGCGTTCATTCTCGGCCACATCGACCGCGTCGAATTCCACCTTGTCGATGACATCCTCGGCATAGCGGTCTATCAGCCGACCGATGCCGCGACGCAAGGTGGCCATCTGCCGTTATCTGCCGTTCCAGGCGGACGATCTCATCCGGCTCGCGAGTTTCGTCGCGAGCCTGAAGAAGGCGGCGGAGTATGCCTCGGCCACGCGACGCGGGTTCTCCAGGTGGCCTACTGATCTCACACCGCTTCTTCCAGGTGATCGCCACGTATCGCCGGTTTGTCGCCGACGGTGTGGCTACTGGAGCGGTAGCCACGCACTTTGAGCAGTTTTGCACCCCATCTTAGCGATTCAGTTCAACGATCGGAGTCGATTCTGGCCGCCGCATGTCCGGCGCGGTGTCTTGTCTGGTGTGTATTGCAGCGTTGAGGGCATCGCCGAGCATCAGCGATGCAAGGATGGCTGTCACTCACCGGCAACAACTGCTATTCATGTGCAACAGGAGGATCATCTATGACTGCACGTGTGCTGTCCATCACTGCCATTGCCCTTTGGCTTGTTACCATTGCCGTCGCTGCATTCTTCTTCGTTCGCGGTCAGACGCAAGTGGCGCCCGACGGGCGCACGACTGTTCTGCTGGGATCGAATGAGCGCAATCTCGTGCTCACCGAAATGCGCGGCATGCTTGAGACCGTGCAGATTGTCGTCGACGGGGTGAAGGAAGGCGACATGAAGCAGGTTGCGCAGGCGGCGCGCGCGAGCGGTATGGCAGCGGCCGCCGACGTCAATCCGGCACTGATGGCCAAGTTGCCGCTCGAGTTCAAGCAGCTTGGGCTCAGCGTCCATAAGCGCTTCGATGAGATTGCTACCGCCGCCGATTCGGGGGCGAGCCGCGAGCAGTTGCTCGCGAGACTCAGCACGCAGCTGTCGGCCTGCGTTGCCTGCCATGCGAGCTATCGCTTCGACGCGGTGACGCCGGCGGCGAAGTGAGTGAGACAAAGTGACAAGCCTGAGGGTTGATTGCTGCACTGAATGCAGCGCGCCAGTGGTCCACTCCGACCGGCTTTTTCCGGCGTTACTGCCGGCACCTGCAGCGATCTGAGCCCTGTGCCGATTCAGAATCACGCATCGGCCAGGTGGCCGTCGCGGAGATGGAAGATGCGATCGAAACGGTTGAAAATCTTCTCATCATGTGTGACGGCGATGATAGCAGCATCGTGCTCAACAGCGAGCTTGCGCAACAGGTCCATGACGATACCGGCACGCTTGGAATCGAGCGCGGCGGTCGGTTCATCGGCGAGGATGATGCGCGGGCTGTTGGCCAGCGCGCGAGCGATGGCCACGCGCTGCGCCTCTCCGCCCGAGAGCTTGGCCGGCATGGCGTGTTTGCGGTGGCTGATCTCCAGGTCGTCGAGCAGGTCGCCGGCCCGCCTGCGTGCCGTCGCACTGTCGGCGCCTGCGAGTTGCAGGACAACAGCGACGTTGTCGGTGGCATCAAGGAACGGCAGTAGATTGTGGAACTGGAAGATAAATCCGATCTTGTCGAGCCTCAGACGCCGCAGGTCGCTGCGCTGCCACTGCCCGTCATACAGAACCAGCTCGCCGTCGAGCTCCATCGCGCCCGCCGACGGATCGAGAATGCAGCCAATGACATTGAGGAGCGTGGTTTTGCCGGAGCCAGAAGGTCCAAGCAGCGCTACCACCTGGCGGGGAAATACTTCGAGCGAGACGTCACGCAATGCGTCCACGCGCGTCTCGCCTTCGCCAAAATGCTTGGAGATGCTCTCAAGCCGCACCAGCGGCGTGTCTGATCCTTGTTCCGCCATGTCAGCCTCCGAGCGCTGTCGCCGGATCGACCCGCAGCGCCGCACGGACGCCGAGGCCGCTGGACAGCAGGCACACCACGAATACGATCACGCCAAGCACGGCCACGTTGTCCGGCTCCAGCACCACGCGCCGGGGGAAGTAATCTTTGATGCCGATGATAAGCGTGGCGGCAATGGCGAAACCGATCAGCCCGAGAGCCATCGCCTGCTGCACGATCATGCCGATGATGGTCCGGTCGGGCGCCCCGATCAGCTTCAGCGTGGCGATCTGCTTTAATTTCTCCATGGTCATGGTGTAGATGATGATCGCGATGATGACGGCCGAGACAACCAGCAGCAGCGAGGTAAACAGCCCGATCTGCCGCCGCGCGCGGTCGACCAGCGAGCGCGACAGAATGAGCTCCTGATTATCCTGCGTGATTGCCGCCAGATGCTTCCAGCGTCGTATCGTTGCCGCGGTAGCATCGGAGGAGGCATTCGGGTGTAGACGAGCGACCACAGCATTGACGGTGTTCAGGCTGGCGCTGCCTGTGCCGCGGGCAAGCTGCACCCGCGCCGCCGGCGGAGCGAGTTCGAATTGCAGCTTTTGTGCGTCGGCCAGGGGAATGTAGACAGCAGGGTCGCCGCCGGAATTGACCTGGTTCCGGGTTAGCCCCACGACGGTGAACGTTCTGCGGCCGAGCCGAATTCGTTCGCCCAAGGTGAGCCCCGATGAATGGTCGGCGACCATCTCGTAATGGCTGCGCGCGATATCGCGGCCTTCGGCGATCTCCGGCGGCCCGCCCGGACGCGTCAGTTCGTAACCTATGACATAAAGCCTCAGTTTGCCGCCCTGATGCTCAGCTTCGACAGTCTGATAGGTGATGCTCCCAGCGGCGGTCACCCCCGCGATACGCGCCACTGCCTCGCGGAGGTCACCGGGAATCCGTGAGGCTTCGGCGAAAGGACCGCGTGTATTAGCTTGCACGACCCACAGATCGATGGCCGGCGCCCGGGCGATCGTCAGGGCATCGACGACGAGGCCACGGTAAATGCCGATCATGGCCAGCACGACGCCGAGCAAAAGACCAAGCCCTAAGCACGTCAGTAGAAAGCGGCCGAGCTTGTGCCGGATGTCACGATAGGCGAGGTTCATTTGGGTATCGCCTCGGTCGCGCGCGCCGCGCGACCTTCACGCAGCCCGTTCTCTAACCGGGTCACGACGCGGGCGTTTGCGGGCAATCCATCGACGATCTCAAGGCGGGAATCTTCAG
Organism: Nitrobacter sp. NHB1; assembly: GCF_036964665.1. Classification (NCBI taxonomy): domain Bacteria; kingdom Pseudomonadati; phylum Pseudomonadota; class Alphaproteobacteria; order Hyphomicrobiales; family Nitrobacteraceae; genus Nitrobacter; species Candidatus Nitrobacter laanbroekii. Next base: position 109,821 of record NZ_JBAMDA010000003.1, on the reverse strand, counting down.
TGCGATGACGGAATTGAACCAGGCGGCGCTCCAAACGTCCGTGTTCCACTGTCCATACCGTGCCTTGCCGGCCGTCGTAGCCATGCACCGCGGCCGAAGGCACGAGCAGTGCCTTGTCGAGCTTGGCCACCGTGATTAAGAACTCCACCTGTTCGCCGAGATAGACACGGGCCGGTGGATTCTCGCCTCTGAGATAGACGCGCCGCTCCTCGGTGAGGCGATCGCTTTCGAGCCCGATACGAACCACGCGGCCGGTGAAGGATTCGAGCGGCCGGGAGCGCAGGCGCGCCTCGACAGGTTGCCCTTCCTCAATGAAACCGGCGCGCGCCTCATCGACATAGGCGAGGCCCCAATAGCTGCCGACCGCAATGAGAGTGAAGATCGGATCGCCAGCCTTGATCACTGAACCTAATTCCTTGTGACGCTCGATGACGACCGCATCGAACGGCGCAACCAGCGTCCGGTGCCGCAGCATGGTCTCTTCGTACTGAAGCTGGGCGCGGGCATCAGTCAGCTGCGCCTTGGCGCTCTCCACCTCACTCTCCGCTACCGTGACGTCCGCCTTGGCCACGGCCTCGTCGCGGATCGCTTCCTCCGCCGCTTGCTGTGACACGACGTCACGGCCGGCCAGGGTCTGCTTGCGCCGATTTGTCTCCTGCTTCTGGGTGAACACCGCGCGCGCTTTCTCCACATTGGCGGCGCTCTTGGCAATATTGACCTCGGCGACCAGCAGTGCGGCACGTGCCTTGCCAACCTTGGCATCCTGCTCGCCGGTGCTAAGTCGGGCAAGTACCTGCCCCTCGCTGACACGGTCGCCATGGTCGGCGCGCAGTTCGGTGAGCGTGGCGCCGACCTCAAACCCGATGTTCGAGAGAATGCGAGCCTCGGTCGTACCCAGGCCGAACACCCGGATCGGAACGTTCCGCTCGATTGTCGCCACCTGAACATTGATCGGGTGGTTGGAATAGATAAAGACAGCCGCTGTGATGACGGCAAGGATGCCAATCACTGTCAGCGCATATTTCGTTACCGGCTTGCGAAAGATGGTGAGAAAATCCGCGTTTTTTCGTTTCTGCTCGGATAGTGGCCTAGCAGTGGCGTGTGCAGGGTCGTTCATGATCACACTCTAGTTTATCACTGATTTAGAAATCACTCCCGCATTTCAGCTGGCGCGGCGGCGTGCTCCGCGGTGCGCGATCTACAGCGGGACAAACGATGTGTGATCGCTGCTAAGCATCTTCGAAGCTCTCTTCACGATGGGCGGATAATCGTTTGCGCTTGACTCTGCGCAGCGCCGCGAGCGGCGCCAGAGAATTGCTAAAGGTGCTATCAACCCGCCTGATCCTCTTCCAACTTGTCAACGGAGAGAAATCGGTTGGTCAGTTCGCCGACTTCTTTGGTATTCGCGATTCGACGGCGTCCCAGCATCTTGCGTATTATGCAGGTTTTTTACAGGGCGTATTGCGCTGGATCAAAACTGATGGACAGCCGCAAATATGAAATCGTACACTGTGTATTCCGAATCTCAGCGTCGTCACCCAAGCCGACGCTGGGATCGCCATGAAGCGCCCGAGCCAATTCGCTAAAGGCGACAAACTTCACGACCAGGTCGCGCAGTCAAAAACATTCCTTCTACGGCGCCGACGCACCGTCATCATCGCGCCCATCAACCGGGTCACCGAAGCGCCGCCTGCTATCGCTGCGCGCTGCTCGAAAGTCATACGTTCGACCTGCCGAACGACTTTAGCGATCGCCGGATAACGTTTACCAGATCGAGAAACTTGACTTTCAGATTGCGCCGGAGCGTCAGCTAAAAGCGCCAGGACATGGGCTGGATGAGCGCGCAACCAAAAGGCTTCCTACAGAATATCGACGACCGCTTTCAGCATATCGCGCACCTTTCCGGCTGGTACCTTCAGCGTGGGATTGTCGACCGCAACCATTGATGCGACAGGATCGATGGCGGCGACTTCAATATCACCGCGGCCGATATCCTGAACGATGACGTTACAAGGCAGCATCGTGCCAATCTTATCCTCAATCTCCAAAGCCTCGCGCGCCATAGCTGGATTGCAAGCACCGAGGATATGATAGTTGCGGAAATTCACGTCGAGCTTCTTCTTTAGCGTCTCCTTCACGTCGATTTCGGTGATGATACCGAAGCCAGCTTGCTTGAGCGCGTCCGTCGCCCGTTGCATGGCCTCGTCGAAAGAACAATGAAGTGTTTTCGCAAAATAGTAACTCATGGTGGTCTCCTATGTTTCAGGTTGATGCTGAGCCGGCAACTCAGCAGGCGTTGGTGTTTGCCGGCCCTGACCCGGCTGCCGGTCTCCTCTCAGCACGACATAAATTGCGGGGATGACGAGCACGGTCAGCGCCGTCGATGATGCCAGACCGAACAGGAGCGAAATCGCGAGCCCCTGGAAGATCGGGTCGGCGAGGATGACGGCTGCGCCGATCATGGCGGCGATCGCGGTCAAGAGGATCGGCTTGAAGCGGATTGCGCCCGCTTCCAGCAGCACGTCGGTCAACGGCCGGTCGGGCCGGCGCGCATGGCGGATGAAATCCACCAGCAGGATCGAGTTGCGCACGATAATGCCGGCGAGCGCGATGAAGCCGATCATGGAGGTCGCCGTGAAGGGCGCATTGAACAGCCAGTGGCCAAGCATGATACCAATGAAGGTGAGCGGGATCGGCGTCAGGATGACGAGCGGCAGCTTGAACGAGCCAAACTGCGCAACCACCAGAATGTAGATGCCGAGGATCGCCACCATGAAAGCTGCGCCCATATCGCGGAAGGTCACCCAGGTCACCTCCCATTCGCCGTCCCAAAGCAGGGTCGGGTACGTTTCGTTGTCCGGTTGACCGTGCAGTGCGATCACGGGCTTTGGCAGGCTGCCCCAGTCGATCCGATCGATCGCGTCGCGCACCGCGAGCATGCCGTAGATCGGTGCTTCGTAGGCGCCGGCGAGTTCCGCCAGCACCATTTCGGCGGGGCGGCCATTGTGCCGGAAGATTGGATAGGACGCCGGCTCATGGGAGACACTAACAACATCGCCGAGTTCGACCACCCCGCGGCCGCCGGGTAGCGCGTTGGCGGGCACCGGCGTCGTCAGCGCGCGCGCATCCATCACCGCGTTCGCCTTGGGCAGCGCGAGGCGGATGGCGATCGGATAGCGCCCTCCGCCGCGCTGGGAATAGCCCACCGTGGTGCCGCCATAGAGATCGCGCAGGGTGTCGTAAACGTCCGATTGCTCGACCTTGTAATATTCGAGATTGTCCTGATTGATCGCGACGCGCACGCGCTCAGCCTGGTTGTGATAGCTGTCGTCGACATCGACGATGAACGGCACGCTCTTGAACGCCGCGCGCACTTTGGCGGCCACCGCGCGCCGGGTGTCCGGATCGGGACCGTAGATCTCCGCGAGCAGCGTGCCGAGCACCGGCGGCCCCGGAGGCGGCTCGACCACCTTCACGACGGTGTTCTTCGGCAGGTCGAGACCGCTCAGGCGCTGCCTGAGTTCAAGCGCGATGGCGTGGCTGGCGCGCGCGCGGTCGCCTTTCGCGAGCAGGTTCACGGCGATATCGCCTTGCTCGGGACCGGAGCGGAGATAATAGTGCCGCACCAGCCCGTTGAAATCGAACGGCGCAGCCGTGCCGGCGTAGGTCTGGAACGACACGATTTCTGGCACGGATGCCAGGCGATCGACCATCGCCTGCAGCGTCCGGTCGGTGTCCTCGATAGACGAGCCCTTCGGCAGGTCGAGCACGACCTGGAGATTGGCTTTGTTGTCGAAGGGCAGGAGTTTCACCGTGACATGCCTGGTGTAGATCAGTCCGAGCGAGGCCAGCGTGGCAAAGCCGACGACCAGAAGAAAAGTCCAGGACCGCCAGCGGGCAGCAAGGATGGGCCTTGCGACCGCAACGTAAATCCGGCCGAGACGGCCGCCGCCCGCATCCTCGTGACCGCCGCCCGCATGGCCACCGCCGAACTTCATCATCAGCCATGGCGTCAGGATAACGGCGACGAAGAAGGAGAACAGCATCGCCGCCGAGGCATTGGCCGGAATCGGGCTCATATAGGGCCCCATCATGCCGGACACGAACAGCATCGGCAGCAGCGCCGCCACCACCGTCAGCGTCGCGACGACGGTCGGATTGCCGACCTCGGCGACCGCGTCGATCGCGGCCTGCGCGCGCGAGCGGCCGTCGCGCATCGCCCAGTGGCGGGCGATGTTCTCGATCACCACGATGGCGTCGTCCACCAGAATGCCGATGGAGAAGATCAGAGCGAACAGGCTGACGCGGTTGAGCGTGTAGCCCATGATCCAGGAGGCGAACAGCGTGAGCAGGATCGTGGTCGGGATCACCACCGCGACCACGAGCGCTTCCCGCCAGCCGATGGCGACGGCGACCAGCACAACGATCGATACAGTGGCGAGGCCGAGATGGAACAGAAGTTCGTTAGCCTTCTCGTTCGCCGTTTCGCCGTAGTTGCGCGTGACCGTCATCTCGACATCCGCCGGAAAGATCTGGCCGCGCGCCTGCTCCAGCTGCCGCACGATCTCGTCGGCAATCACCACCGCATTGGTGCCGGGACGCTTGGCGATGGCGAGCGAAACGGCGGGCGCGCCTTCAAGGCCGGCATCCGTCGTTTTGCGGATGTCAGTGACGCGGTTTTCGGCCGGCGAGGTCGCAAGCACGACATTGGCGACGTCGCGGACATAGACCGGACGGCCGTCGCGCGCGGTGAGCAGGATGTTGCCGATCTCGGGCAACGCCTGCAGGGTTTGCCCGGCGACGATCGCGCGCTGCTGCGTGTCCTCCCTCACCGTGCCGATGCGGAACGAACGGTTGGCGCCTTCGATCTTGGCGGCAAGCTGCTGAAGGGTGATGCCGTAGAGCGAGAGCTTTTCCGGATCGGGTTCGACGCGAAACTGCTCCGGCTGCTCGCCGACGATGTAGGTGAGGCCGACGTCGGGCAGCTTGGACACCTCGACCTGCAGCTCGCGGGCGAGCCGCGTCAGCCCGTTCGCAGTCCATCGGGACGCTGCCGCCGTCGTCGGACGCAGCGTGACGACCACGATCGCCACGTCGTCGATGCCGCGGCCGACGATGAGCGGCTCCGGAATCCCGACCGGGATCCGGTTCATGTTGGCCCGGACCTTCTCGTGCACGCGAAGAATGGCGGCGTCCGAATTGGTGCCGACCTTGAACCGCGCCGTCACCACGGTGCCGTCGTCTTGGGTCTGCGAGTAGAGGTGCTCCACCCCATCAATGCTCTTGACGATCGTTTCCAGCGGCTCGGTGACGAGCTTCACGGCGTCCTCGGCCTTCAGCCCGTTGGCGGCGACATGGATATCGACCATAGGTACGGATATCTGCGGCTCTTCCTCGCGCGGCAGCGAGATCAGCGCCACAAGCCCGAGCGCAAGGGATGCGAGCAGGAACAGCGGCGTCAACGGAGAAGCGATGAAGGCGCGGGTGAGATTGCCGGCGAGTCCAAGCTTCATGGCAGCACGATCCGGTCGCCGTCGTGCAGGCCCGTGAGAATCTCTGTGCGCCTTTGGCCGTCCTCTTCGACGGCCTCGCCGAGAATGACGGCGACGTCCATTCCTCCGGTGGGCGTGACAAGGCGCACGTAGTCGATGCCATGCATCGTCCGGATCGCCTGAGGCGGGACGGCGACCACCCTGCGCTTGCCGACCGGGATCGACACCAGCGTGCGCTCGTTGACGAAGTAATCGCCGATCCCTTCGACCTCGACATCCGCGATCACGCGCCCATTGACGATCTCCGGATAGACCTTGACGATGCGGCCGCGGTGCGCGGCGGGAAGCCCGTCTGGCGCAGTCGAGAGTCCACGAGCGCCGACCAGCACGTCAGAGCCCTGAACGATTTCTCCGGCGTGGCGTTCCGGCAACGATAGCCGCAGATAATACGGCCCCGGCGCGATGCGGGCGATGTCCTCGCCGGGCAGGATAACCGAACCGAGCGTGACGGGGACGGTGAGCACCCGGCCCGTTGCCGGCGCGAAGACGGTGCCCTCGCGCGCGCTCTGCTCGATGACGGTCTTCTCCGCCTTGGCCGCCGCGACCTGGTTGGTTGCGACCTCGAACTGCATCTTGGCCTGATCAAGGTTGACCTGCGTGCCTGCTCCGCTCGCCCGGAGCTGCTGCGCCCTTTCAAGCTGGACGCGTGTATTGGCGAGCTGCGAGTTGAGCGCCTCGACCTTGGCATCGGCAGCGTTGAGCTGGAGCGCGAGCTTGTCGTCGACAATGACGGCGATTGCCTGCCCTTCTTTGACCTCGTCGCCCTGGCTGATGCGGAGCTCCCGAACCGAGCCGCCGATGCGCGCGCGCGCCGGCACCACGATACGACTTTCGACCTGGCCGAACACGGCCTTCATCTCGGGAATCGTCGTGGCCTTGACGACGAATTCGCCGGCCTCAGTCGCCGTCGCGCCGATGATTGCGCCACCGGCGAGAATGGCTGTCAGGAAGCACAAGATCGGTCGATACATGGAGCGTGCAACTTTCACGGGCGATCTCAGGTTTTGCCCGACCATCGGATGAAGAAGGCTTGCCTTTATTTGAACGCGACGCCTGCGGGACAGCCGAGCCTCCTGAAGACCATGGCCGCCGGGCAGAATCCTGTCATCGACGCCTGGATCAGATTCAGCCCGACGAAGGCCGTGAGCAGGTACCACCAGGGCGACACGTAGAGGCCGAGCCCTAGCGACACGAGAACCATGAAGCCGGCAAACATCATCACGGCGCGATCGATTGTCATTGTCGTTTCCTTTTGTTTGAAGACTGCGCCTATTCGGCCGTTTCCACGTGAATTTCCTTCAGTTTCTTAATCCCAAGAATGTCGAGGACGAGGTTTTCGTAGAAGGTCTCGGCCTTGCCCTGCCGGATCTTGCGCAGGAAGTACTTCTCAAAGCCGATCTTGGCTGCGTGGACCCATTTGCCCTGCGACGACCAGTTGACGTTGCGCGGTGGGATTTGTGGCTGTGCAACGAAAGCGATGCCATCATCGCCGAAGTCGGCGAGGCAGACCGCGTTCCAGGTTGCGATCGCCTTCGGCTGCTCGCCTTTGAGGAGCGAAGCAATGTTCTCCGCCGTGGCGGTGACCATGGATTCGATCATGAAACCGGTCTTCGGCACGCCCACCGCAAGCGGCGTCTTGCCGACCGGCGGAATGGCGACACAAACGCCGACCCCGAAAATATTCGGGAAGGCCGGGTTGCGCTGGTGCTTATCGATCACGATAAAGCCGCGCGGGTTGGTCAGACCCTCGATGCCATGAACGGCCGAAACGCCTCGGAAAGCCGGCAGCAGCATGGAGAAGACGAACGGCAGTTCGTGCGTCGCCTTGACCGAGCCGTCGTCGTTGACTTCCTCGACGATGAGTTTGTCGGCCTCGGCTTTTTTCGTGCGCGCATTGGTGATCCACTTGATGTGGCGGTCGCGCATCGCGCTTTCGATCAGCCCCTTGGTATCGCCGACACCGTCGAGCCCAAGATGACCGATATAGGGTTCCGGCGTCACGAAGGTCATCGGTACGCGATCGCGGACGCGCGCTTTGCGCAAGGCAGTGTCAAGGATGAAGGCGAATTCGTAGGCCGGGCCGTAGCAAGATGCGCCTTGCACGGCGCCGATCACCACCGGTCCCGGCGTCTTGACGAGTTTGTCGAACGCGGTTTTGGCCTGGAGAGCATGGTCAGTCTGACAGACGGACTGGGTATGGGCTTTCGGGCCGAGTCCCGGCACCTCATCGAAGGCAAGGTCCGGCCCGGTGGCAATGATCAAGTAGTCGTAATGGATAGATGTGCCGTCGTTGAGTTGAATCTGATTTTCGCTCGGCTCGACGCGTTTGGCTCCCTCCGGCCGCAATTCGATGCCTCTCTGTTTCAGCACCGGGGCAAGGTCGACTTCAATATCTGCCGGCTGTCTCCAGCCGACTGCAACCCAAGGATTCGAAGGCACAAACGAATAAGTCGACCCGAGATTGACGACGGTGAGACGATCATCGCGCCGCAGCTTGGTCTTCATCTCATAGGCCATGATAGTTCCACCGAGGCCCGCACCGAGAACGACAACGTGAGACATGGACTATTCCTCCGATTTATTCGTTGAGTTTCCCCTGACATCGCGCATTCCGTCTTGATCTGGTTCAAGGCAGGAGCAAATTATCCCTTTGAACCTTGCGCCCGTCTCTCGGAAGGCCGGGCAGCTTGCATCTAACATTCAAGGAACATAAATTCAATAACATGAATGTAGCGGACATGATGCCGGCGGCGGAATCGGCAGCGGTGCTGATGCGAAGCCTGTCCCATCCACAGCGCCTGCTGGTGCTCTGCGCCCTGGTGGATGGTGAGAGGTCAGTGGCCGAACTGCGTCAGGAGCTCGGGATCGAGCAGGTGCCAATGTCGCAGCAACTCATGCGGCTTAGATCGGACGGACTCGTCGAAGCCCGCCGCGAGGGGACGACGGTCTACTATTCCATCACACGGCCGGAGGTTTTGACCGTTGTGGATGCGTTGCATTCAGCCTTCTGCGCACCAGCCGGGGGCTCGCGCGGCGGCCAATCGAAGAGATGATCGCGCAACCGTTCCCTAGCACGAGAACCTTCCCCTAGATAAGGCGAGGATCGAAGATAGGGCAAACGCGCTTTCGCTGACCTCGTCTGTCCGGACGCTGCTCATCGGCGTCGCCGCCGTTAGTGCTGGATCACGAGCATGAACATCCCTCGCGGTGGGATGCGATCAGTTCGATTGCGGCCAAGATAGGCTGCACGGGCCAGACGCTGAACGAGTGGGTGAAGAAGGCCGAGGTCGACGCCGGCAAGCGAGCCGGCGTACCGACGGACATGGCCGCGAAGCTGAAGGCCCTTGAACGGGAGAACCGTAAGCTTCGGCAGGCCAACGAGATCCTGCGCAAGGCATCTGCGTATTTTGCCCAGGCGGAGCTCGACCGCCGGTTCAAGCTATGATCGCGTTCATCGACGATCACCGCGAGGCGCATGGGGTCGAGCCGATCTGCAAGGTGCTGCCGATCGCCCCGTCGACCTACCACGACCATGTCGCCAAACGCGCCGATCCCGAGAAGCTGTCGGCACGGGCGAAGCGGGACCTGGAACTGAAGCCCGAGATCGAGCGCGTCTTCGCCGGGAACTTCGAGGTTTATGGCGCGCGCAAGGTCTGGAGGCAGATGCTGCGCGAAGGCTTTGCCGTGGCCCGCTGCACGGTCGAGCGGCTGATGGCCAACCTCGGTCTCCAGGGCGTCATCCGTGGCAAGCCGGTCCGAACCACGGTGCAAGACAAGGCCGCGCCATGTCCGTGCATTCAACATCGACCACCCGAAGGGGCATGCCATGCGAATTCGCACGAAACCAGCCAGGAGAGTAGTCGGGCAAGGCCGAGGGCAACAAGTAAGGTCGAAAGGTAGGAACGGCTCTGGCTCCAAGTTGCAGGATGTGGCCAGGCAGGCTGAACATCCTGCGCTTCGTGTTCGAATGGCTGACCGGTCAAAAGGCCCAGAATTGCGCCGGATGGAAAGTGCGCTTAGCCGAACCGTCTACTGTTTCATAAGCGCGCCGTCATTACAGCGCCTAAACAGCATGACCTACAAGGCGACCGATAGCAGCGGTCGTGCTCATGGCGACGGCGCCCCAAAAGGTGACTCGCAGCGTCGGCTTGAAGATGCCAGCTCCACCCGTCTGAGCTCCAATAGCCCCTAAAATCGCGAGCGTAACGAGTGAACCTCCCGACACCACCCACGGGATTTGCACCAACGACGAAAACACTGCGATCAACAGCGGCAATGCAGCACCCATTGAAAAAGTCGCCGCCGAGGTCAAAGCAGCTTGAACCGGACGAGCGACGATGTGTGCCGACAGACCCAATTCATCCCGAGCGTGCGCCGCAAATGCATCCCTTGCCATCAGCTGCTCTGCGACTTGGCAGGCCAGCGAGGGTTCGACCCCGCGCTCGATATAAATGTGCGTTAGCTCATCGAGTTCTGCTGCCGGCTGCTCCGCAAGCTCGCGTCGTTCTCGCGCTAGATCGGCGGCCTCTGTATCGGCCTGCGAGCTCACGGAGACATACTCTCCAGCGGCCATCGAAGCAGCGCCGGCGACGAGGCCGGCAGCGCCGGCAACTAGCACCTCACTATGCGAACTTGCCGCTGCGGCAACGCCGACAACAAGGCTCGCCGTAGAGATAATTCCATCATTCGCGCCCAGAACCGCGGCGCGCAGCCAGCCGATACGCTCAATGAGGTGCGCCTCACGGTGAAGGGGATGCATTCTTCTTATTTTCCGAAGTCTTGCGGCGGGCGGTTGAGAATCTTGCGGCCAGTAAACATCGCCGACGTAATACCTCCGCCCTCATGTATCTCGGTCACGATCACTGCGTGTTTCGCGGGATCGTGAGCACCGATTTCAGATGATCGTGAGCAGGGATTTCGCGGGATCGTGAGCAGCGATTTCAGGCGATCGTGAGCACCCCTTTCGCGGGTGCCTGACGCTTCGGCCGACAAACTCAACCGGGTTACGGGTTCCTCATTCAACCGATGAGGAAGCCCGATGCCTACCGAGAGATTGTCGATGCGCCGGATCAGAGAAGTTTTACGTTTGAGGCACCAAGGGTTGACCGAGCGGGTCATCGCGCGGACCTTGGGGGTGAGTAATGGCGTGGTCCATGGCTACGTGCGGCGAGCGCGCCTGGCGGGGCTCGCCTGGCCACTTCCGGAAGGAATGGACGACGATGGCTTGGAACTGTTGCTATTCCCGGCACCGGCGTCAGCGTCGCAAAGCGACCGGCGCCCGATACCGGACTGGGCTTTTGTCGAGAAGGAGCTTCGCCGCCGCAGCGTGACGCGCCTGCTGCTCTGGGAAGAGTATCGCGCCGCCAATCCGGACGGCTTTGGCTACACCTGGTTTTGCACGACCTTCGAGGCCTGGAAGAACCGCGTGCGCCCGTCGATGCGCCAGACCCACATCGGCGGGGAGAAGGTGTTCGTTGATTTTGCCGGCGACACCATCGACGTCGTCGATCCGATCACCGGCGAAGCGCACGCCATGAAGCTGTTCGTCGCGGCGATGGGAGCCTCGAACTACACCTACGCCGAGGCTTGCCCAAGCGAGAGCCTGTCCGACTGGATCGGCGTGCATACCAACCTGTTCAGGTATCTCGGCGGCGTGCCGAAGTTCGTGGTCTGCGATAATCTCAAGGCCGCCGTGACCAACCCCGATCGCTACGATCCCGGGATCAACCGAACCTATGCCGAGATGGCCGGTCATTACGGCACCGCGATCCTTGCGGCGAGGCCGAGACGACCGAAGGACAAGGCCAAGGTCGAGGTCGCCGTCCAGATCGCACAGCGCTGGATTTTGGCGCGCCTGCGCAATCAACGGTTCTTTTCCCTGGCAGAGCTGAATGCTGCGATTCGTACCCTGGTTGTCGAGCTCAACGCCCGGCAGATGCGCGGATTCGGCACCAGCCGTGCCGAACTGTTTGCCGAGGTCGACCGTCCCAAGCTGGGGGAGTTGCCGGAGCAGCCCTATGTCTTTGCGCGCTGGAAGCGTTGCCGCGTCGCCCCCGATTATCACGTCGAGGTCGATGGCCATTGGTATTCCACGCCGTATCGCCTGATCCGTGAACTCGTCGATGTTCGCATCACCGACAAGACGGTCGAGATCTTCCACAAGGGCCAGAGGATTGCCAGCCACCCGCGTGCGCCGAACCGGCGCGGCCACACCACAATTGCCGACCACATGCCGAGCGCGCATCGCCGCTACGGCAAGTGGACGCCGGGAGGGCTGATCGCCGCCGGCGAGAAGATCGGCCCATCGACCGCGGCGTTTTTCCAGGCCGTCATCGCGGCCCGGCCGCATCCAGAACAAGGCTTTCGCACCTGCCTCGGCATCCTGGCGCTGACCAGGAGCTACGACGATGCCCGCATCGACGCCGCCTGCCGGCGCGGCATCCTGATCAAGGCGCATTCCGTCGCCTCGATCCGTTCGATCCTCAAGAACGGACTGGATCGCGCATTCCTCGACGAGGCAACCGACGACCACCCCCTGCGCCACGGCAACATCCGCGGTCAGGACTATTTCCACTGAACCCTGGAGATCCCTATGCTGACACATCCTACCCACGAACGGCTGATCACGCTCGGCTTGACCGGCATGGCCAAGGCCATGGAGGAACAACGACGATCACCCGATCTCAACGCGCTGTCGTTCGAGGAGCGCGTCGGCTTGCTGGTTGATCGCGAGGCCGCAGAGCGCGACACCAAACGTCTCACCACCCGCCTCAAATTCGCAGCCCTTCGGCAAAACGCATGCGTGGAAGATATCGACCTGCGCACGCCGCGCGGCATCGATCGCGCTGTGTTCGCCAAATTGATCGCCGGCGATTGGATCGCCCGTCATCAGAACCTGCTGATCACCGGGGCAACCGGGCTCGGCAAAAGTTGGATTGCCTGTGCACTTGGCCACAAGGCCTGTCGCGACAATCGATCGGTCCAATACCATCGCGTGCCCCGCCTGTTCGAGGCGCTCGCGCTGGCCCGCGGCGACGGCCGCTATGGCCGCCTGCTCAAAACCATCAGCCGCGTGCAGCTGCTGGTACTCGACGATTGGGGCCTGTCGGTGCTCAACCCGTCAGAGCGACGCGACCTTCTCGAGATCCTCGATGATCGCCACGGTCGCGCCTCCACCGTCGTCACCAGCCAGGTCCCGGTCGATCAATGGCACGCCGTCATCGGCGACCCAACATTGGGCGACGCCATCCTGGACCGCCTCGTTCACAACGCCCACCGCCTCCAACTCAGCGGAGAAAGCATGCGAAAACAGAACGCGCGAAACAGAACGCTTGACGAAGCCGCGAACCCCTGAACCAATCACCAAGTCGGCCAAAGCGGCTGCTCATGATCGCCTGAAATGTCTGCTCACGATCAAATGAAACGAGCGCTCACCATCGAGTGAAATCGCCGCTCACGATCACCGAAATGCGCAACGATCACCGCAACGAGATGAGTCAAGATGACGGCCGCAAGCGCATAGAACGCATATAAGTGGACCGTCACAATGGGGGACCGGAAGGCGCGCATTGCCTTATATGCAGCTTGGTCCATCGTATTCGAAGCCAGTGGCGAAACCAACGCCGAATCCAAACCGGGCGCAGCAACCCAGCCCGCGAACCATTTGCCGAACGGCGGCCAGAACAAGTCAGTTCCAGCCAGGATTAGTCCGGTAGCGATCTGAAGGAGGAGCAGAAACAGTATGAGTACGATTGCGATGCGCGCCGCCGGATTGTGCCCAACATATTGTTGCGGCTCGCCGGAAAGGAAAGCAGTGGCATAGCTGCGCAATGCGCCCCAGTAGCCAGGCCCGTAGGGCAACATCGCACGCCATCGCGCATAGCGGTTGCCGAGAAAGGCCCAAACAAAGCGCCAAATTAAATTCAATGCCATGACGTAACCCAGCGCCACGTGGATCTGCTTGAGCTGGACTTTGCCGCCGACCGAAAGTCCAAGCGCATCATCGTTCAGCAGCATAACTCCGACGCTTATCAAGCCGAGCACGGCGAGTGCGTTAATCCAGTGGAACCACCGCGTCGGGGCGTCCCATACATTGTAGGCACGATATTCCTCAGAGGGCGTCCGGGACATTGAGGCACTCCTTACTATTGCGGCTTGTCGCGTTCGAGTAGGCTCTCACACAAGAATTACACAAGAATGTCTTCCAAAGGTTGATTTCCATCAACGAAGCGACCTGGCATGCCTAACATGCAGGGGCAGCCGTATAGACGATCGGCAGGTCGTTAATACAATCAAGCAGGTCGAGCACATGAAGTGTTCGTGCTGAGATTTACGACAGGGGCAAGATGATCTTGCGGCATTTGGCTCGGGCCGCAGCAGCCTTTGGTCACGAGGGACTGCTGGATCGTGCGATCGCGGACCTCGATTTAGTCATTAACGCTGACCCGAAGTATGCGGATGCGATCCGTAAGCGCGGAATAATGAGAATCGGAGACCAAGTCGGTGCCGACACGGATTTTCGCCGTGCTGAAGCGCTTTGCCTCTGGTGGTACCTCGCTCGTCGCCTGAGATAGGGCGTAGGAGCGCGAAGTTCGATATCGGCGCGGATTTATCGCGTCGGGATGCCGATCACGCCAAATTTTGAAACCGGCATGGTCCAATAGACTATCCTCGATCCAGCGAGGTCCATTTTCAGACGATCGAGCAACTGTGCCGCGTCTTGAACCCGAAGAATTGTCCGCACCATAAGCTCGTCGTCATGGCCCTTAACCCGTTCAGCCGATGTCTGCAATCGAACGTCGGGGCCATGTCCCGCGACATCGGAGGCCGTGAAGCCAGAAACGAGATCGCGCTGTTCATTGAGATAGTCGAACAACTCATCGCGAAGCGATCGCGCGGCAATCAACGTGAGGCAGACCAGTTCGGCACTCATTTGAGCTCCTTGGCGACGCCGCCAAACCGGCGATAGAGGATAGGCAGCAGGATCAGCGTCAAAGCCGTCGACGAGACAAGACCACCAATCACCACGATGGCCAACGGGCGCTGAATTTCCGATCCCGGCCCGGTGGCAAATAGCAGCGGGATGAGGCCCAGGGCGGTAATGCTTGCCGTCATCAAGACGGGTCGAAGCCTCCGCTTGGCGCCGTCAACGACAATCCGTCCCTCGGGCATGCCATGGGCGCGGAGCTGGTTGAAATAGGACACCAGCACGACGCCGTTGAGGACTGCAATGCCGAGCAGCGCGATGAACCCGACGGAGGCTGGAACCGAGAGATACTCGCCCGTCAGGACCAGCGCAAAGACACCGCCAATGACCGCGAACGGGATGTTGGCCAGCACCAACAGCGCCTGGCGGATCGAGCCGAACGTTGTGAACAGCAGCACGAAGATGAGGCCGATTGCAACCGGCACCACGATCGAGAGCCGTGCGGCGGCGCGTTGCTGATTTTCGAATTGGCCGCCCCAGGTGAGCCGGTAGCCTTGGGGCAATGGCAACTCCGCCGCAACCTTTTGGCGGGCGGTCTCGACGAAGCCGACCATATCGCGGCCGCGCACATTGGCGCGTACGACGCTCATTCGGTATCCGTTCTCGCGGTTGACCACGACGGGACCGTCGACGCGATGAATGCGGGCGACCTGCGATAGCGCGACGTGCTGACCGGTGGGCAGCGTCAATGGCAGGCTAGCCAGCAGGGTGGGCGCCTCCCGCGTGGTCTTGCTGCCGCGGACCAGGATCGGAGTGCGGCGTCCTTCTTCCAGCACCGTGCCGATCGTGCGGCCTTCGATTTGGGTGCGCAGCGAGTTGGAGATCGCGTCCACCGTCAGGCCGAGACGTCCTGCCTCCATGCGGTTCACGACAATCGTGTAATATTGCGCGCCCTCATTGAGCGTGGTGTAGACATCCTCGGCGCCGTCGATGCTGGACAGGATGGCTGACAGTCTGCTGGCAATCTCGTTGAGCTTGGCGATGTCAGACCCGAAAATCTTCACCGCGACATCGCCGCGCACGCCGCTGATCATCTCCTGCACGCGCATGTCGATCGGCTGCGTAAAGCTGAGCGACAGCCCCGGGAAATCGGCCAGCACGTGCCGTAGCTCCTCAATCAGAGCTGGTTTGTCGGCCGTCTTCCGCTCTCCCGCGGGTTTCAGGACTAGGAATGTATCGGTCTGGTTGGGTCCCATCGGGTCCAGGCCGAGTTCGTCGGATCCGGTCCGGGCCACGATACCTATCACATCAGGCACTTTCGCAAGGATCGCGGACTGAAGCCTCGTGTTGATCGCAATCATCTCATCGAGATTGATGGACGGCAGCGCCTCGACGCTGACGATAATATCGCCTTCATCCATGGTCGGCATGAATGTCTTGCCGAGCTGGGTGTAGGCGTAGCCCGCAGCAGCCAGAGCAACCAGCGCGGCGATAATCACCTTACGCTCATTGTTCAGGGCCCAGTTAAGTGCAGGCGCATACAGGCGCGACGCGGTGCGGATCAGCCACGGCTCGTGGTGCGAAGCGTTCTTGAGCAGAAACGAGGTCGCCACGGGAATAACCGTGAGCGCCAACAGTAGCGAGGCGCCTAGCGCGAATATGATCGCGAGCGCGACAGGGATAAACAGCTTGCCCTCAAGTCCCTGTAGCGTCAGCAGCGGTACGAAAACGATCATGATGATGAGCACCCCGGATGCGACGGGCTGCAGCACCTCAGAAACCGAGCGGAAAATGATATGGACGAGCGGCGCGGCCTTTCCCTGCGGTTCCTTGCTGAGATTGCCAACGACGTTCTCGACGACCACCACCATGGCGTCGATCAGCATGCCGATTGCGATGGCAAGGCCGCCGAGACTCATCAGGTTGGCCGACATGCCCACCATGCGCATGATGATCAGCGCGATGACGATCGCGAGCGGCAGGCTCAGCGCGATCACCAACGAGGCTCGCCAATTGCCCAGAAACAGGAGCAACAAAACAATGACCAGGAGGGTTGCCTCACCAAGCGCTCGGATGACGGTTCCGACGGCGCGATCGACCAGCCGGCTGCGGTCATAGAACACGGTGATGGTGACGCCCTGGGGCAGCCACGGCTTGAGCTCGTCAAGGCGTGCGCGTACGTCGCTTATTAGTTGGCGGGCATTGGCGCCCCGCAACCCAAGGACAAGTCCTTCGACCGTTTCGCCGTGACCATCCGCGGTGACGGCACCATAGCGGGTCAGCGAGCCCACCTGAACGCGGGCAATGTCCTTGACCCGGATCGGAACGCCACCCTTGGTGTCGACAACGATTTGCCTGATGTCGCTGATGGTGCGAATGCTACCCTCGATAAGCACAAGAGCGCTGTCTTCGCCCTGATTGACACGTCCGGCGCCGTCATTGCGGCTGTTCGCCTCAATGGCACGCCGAAACAAGTCATAGGAGATGCCGTGGGCCGCAAGCGCATCGCTGAGCGGAACGATCTCGAAAGCCCGGACATAGCCGCCAAGCGAGTTGACGTCGGCGACGCCGGGCACCGTTCGCAGCGCGGGACGAATTACCCAATCAAGTAGGCTGCGCCGCTCGGCAAGCGACAGATCCGGACTGTCGATGGTGAACATGAACATTTCACCGAGTGGGCTCGTGATCGGAGCCAGCCCGCCGCTCACGCCCTCCGGCAGGTCGCGCGCGATGTTGGATAGACGTTCGGAGACCTGGTTGCGCGCCCAGTAGATGTCGGTGCCGTCCTCAAAATCGACAGTGATGTCAGCGAGCGCGTATTTTGTGGTGGAGCGAAGGATCTCCTTGTTGGGCAAGCCGAGCAGTTCAAGTTCGATCGGCACGGTGATCCGCTGTTCGACCTCTTCCGGGGTGAGGCCCGGCGCCTTCATGATGACCTTGACCTGGACGGGCGAGACATCCGGAAACGCGTCGATCGGCAGGCTCGGCAACATCACCACTCCGGCGCCGATCAAAAGAAGAACGCCAAGCGCGACGAACAGCCGCTGGGAAAGCGCAAATGCGACAAGGCGCTCGAGCATAACTAGCCGGCTCCAAGCTTGAGCAGGATTCCACGCAACGCGGAGATGCCGCCGACGGCGACTTCGTCCTGGTCTGTGATCGCGCCGGAGACCACGACATGGTCCTGGTCCTCCTCCAGCAGCGTGACCGGCACGAGACGGAAGCCGCCGGGTGTTGCCACGAACACCGACGCCTGCTCGCCGCGCCGGATCAGTGCGCTGTAGGGAAGCTCCCAGGCGCTTTCGGCCGAGGACGCGAAGCCGATACGCGCCTCGGCCGTCTGCCCGGGCCGCAGTTCGCCGGTGTTGGGCACCTCTGCGCGGACCAACACGGTTTGGGTAGCGGCATCGGCGGTCTCGGAAACCAGCACGACCTGGCCTGGCGTGGCATAGCCGTCAACTTCCACCTTCGCGCCTGGACGGATGGCGCGGATGTTCGATGCAGGTACGGCGATCTCGACCCATAGCGGAGATAGCTGTGCGAGCTTGATCAGCGAAGTCGTTTGCTCCACCCGTTGACCGGGAGAAACCATGATGTCCACGACGGTCGCCGACCGCGGGGCGGCAACCGTGAGGGTCGCGTTGATGGCAGCCTCGCTGGTCAGTTTTGAGATAGCGTCGTCGGAAAGTCCGCTGAGCCGAAGCATCTGCCGCCGCTCCGCAACCACGATGCTGGCCAGCCGGCCTTCGGTCTGGCTGGACTCCAGAACACGTTGCGGCACCGCATTGCTCTTGAACAGCTGGGTATTGCGGGTAAGCTGTTGGGCGGTCAGAACTTCCTGCCCCACAGCCTGCAGGTAGTCGCGTTGCTGGGAGACGAAGCTTGGGCTCTCCATAATGGCGAGCGGCTGTCCAGCGATAACGCGGTCGCCCCGCGCCACTGAAAGATTAGTCACCATGCCGGCTACCGGGCTGCTCACGACCCACAATTGCGGCGTAGGGATCACGATCTGGGCGGGATAGGGCAGGGTCTTGTCGGTCGGGCTTGCAACGGGACGAACGACCCGAACGCCGAGGCTCGTTGCCTGTTCCGGGCTGAGTTTCACCGCGTCCTCGGCCACGGATATCGACGACAGGCCGATAAAGGCCAATGCAAGAATGGTTCGAGCCGAACTGTGCCAAGAGCGCAGACACGAGCTCGCCTGACGGTGGTGCATTGTCAGTGTTCCATGTGTGCCGGCGACCACCGACTTAGTTTCTCTCCGGTTATTGTTATTTCGCTCAGCCCTCGGACGGTTGATTTGTGTCAACCAAGTCCGCAGTTGTGGCTGGCGTGAGCGACACTGCTCCAAGGGGCCTGACAGGTCGCTGATCCATGTCGGCGAATTGTCAGCTACGATCTGTTAGGTTGGATACTCACGTGATCGATCGAATTCATGTTTTTGCGCCTCTGCAGTTCGTTCCTGCTTGCGTCCCTGTCGCGAATGATTCGCAAACGACGAATGCTGCCGGGCTTCTCGTCGCCAAACCACGTTACGGCCGCGCTGTTGGCTGCCTTGCACGAATGCCTCCCTGCCAATCAGCAAAGCCGCAGCTAGTGGTAGGTCTTGTCTACCAGTTTTAGCCATTCCGCGGCCATCTCTCGCAGAATGCGCCGGGATTCCGGATCTTTTGTTTGTCTTGCCAGCTTCACGCAATGCTCGGCGTAGCCGACGTATTCCTCTCGCTTTTCAATCGTCGGAATTGCCATAAATGATCTCGTTCGATTTCGCGGTGATAAGCTCCAAGTAAGTCCGCTCACACCCACGCTTAGGATTTTACGTGCGCCAATGCCACGTTGGTCATGTCGTTTTGGCAAATCGAATTCGTGAGCCAATTGTCCCAACGTATCTTGACGGCGCTCAAGTCGATCTTGCCCCGATCTGTCTTGCGGCTTTCCCAATAGACATACTCTCCAACCTTCAAGAGTCTGGATCGATCGCCACTCATTGCAATTGCATCATGATATCTATTCGAGACGGGCCTTGGTCGATTTGTGAAGTTAAAGCGCGCCGTTCATCGAGATGAAATGATCACTTGCAATCCTTCCAGCATCTACTTCATGGCAAACGGCTTCTAATAGAAGCGACTGTTGGCGGGTCTTTCGCGCTCAGACATTTCCACCTGTCCGGACACCAAAATGATCTCGATGGCCGGCCATCGGTCATGGACGGTTCGCGCAAGGTCTAAGCCGTCCATTTGGATGTCCGGGTAAAGCAGCGCAGTGTCCGAGCGGTTTTCCAATATCGCAAACGCTTCGTCGGCATTTGATCGTTGGCATCTTATGGAAAACGCGAGCGCGGCTTTCTTGAGCGCCGTCCGTAAATCGATGCGTCCGATCCGTGCAGCGATCGGCGCAACGACGATCAATCCAGAACTACTGACCTGCGCGGAACGACTGCAATACGAGAGTTACTTGCGACGTGAGGAGACCATTGCCATCATCTTGGCGCTCGCCAAGGATGGCGCGGCAATCAAGCAGATCGTTCGCAAAACAAGCCACAGTCGCAATCGTGTCCGCCAGGTCCTTCGGGGCGCGAAAAGGGGTCGCACTTGGATGCGATTTGACAATCAGGCAACCAAAAGTTAGCCCCAGCCACGCTGTCCGCGATTTAGCGAAACACCTGTCCCGCTTTTGCGAAATGCGCTGGACGGTGCACCGTTGCCCGGGGCTACATCTCTGACTATCAACTCTGCAATCCAATCAGAACGGGACGGATTGGGATGCGAGCGCAATGATTGCGAAGGTTCGTAGCCGACGCGATGCGGCTCCGCTTCAGAAGCCGCATTCACGGTATTGTTTTGTGGAAAGCCGGAACCGTGAACCAACCTGGATAAAGTCTACGTCGACGCATTGGTGCCCTCGTCGGAAATCGCGGAGGCCATCGCATCGAAGATATTCGAGGTTTATTCGCCAACGCCTCTCAGTTGGAGAATAGGTTGCGAAATCATGCTGCGCCCTGGCCGGTCCCTTGCAGATTATCGCTATATAGTGGCGGATGTCGGGGGGCAGTGCATCTATGTGGTGGGGATTCCAGGGATCATCCTTAGATGGAAAGCTTGCCGCCGGCAGCTCGCTCGCAAGTAGAAGAGAACATGCCAATAAGAGGATGCGGACGATCATTCGACCCTCCCACCGAGAGAATTTTTCACGTGTCATTCGGCCAGCGCCTGTGATGACCATCTATGACAAAGACGTGCACATGCCGCTTCGAATGCGCGCCTTGTTGCCTGACATCTGCCGGATCCACCGGCGTGCTTGCGTTGTAGTCGAGATAGATCGGCGGCATACTAGCTCCTCGGGTGGTTCAAAATACCAACACCTTCTCAGCGGACGCGGTAAGGGTCGCGAGTTCGACCATGGTGCGCGTCTCAGGCCACTGAGTATCTCGGCATCAGTGAGCCCGCGGGCGTCCATGCAGGTGCCGCAAAGCAGGACTTGTCCTTTAGCCGCGAGAACGCCCTTCAGCATGCGTTCAACATTGTAGTAGCCGTCCGGCGTTTTCTGGTCCGACTTTGTGGCCACGACCGCGTCAGCCATCAAGAATACCGTCACGGTGGTCGCTGGATCGTTCTTGGCGAGAGCGAGAGCGAGGCGCAAGCCATTGTAGGTCCGCTCGGTGCCGTAGGATGGGTCGTTCAGTATCAGCAGAACCTGCATGGGCGTTCCCATTTCCAACTAAGCGAGCTTGGAGGCGGGCGCGTCGAGTCACTCGCCAAGAACGCGCCGCCGGTCCTCGAATTCCGCTTTGTCGATCTCGCCGCGCGCAAAGCGCTCCATCAGGATATCAAGCGGCGTGCGTGCGGGCGGCAGTTGGTGTGGCGGATATGTCCCTGGCCATGGCGCGCGCAACCAGCGAACGAGGATAATCGCGAGGGCAACCAGGACTGCGAGAAAAAGGATCATGAACAACGGACCGAAGATCATGGCGTACCATCCTCCGCCCCACCCCATCATATGTTGATGCCAGCCGTAGTAGCGTTCGGCATCTGACGGCGCCTGCGCCCATACTGAACCGGGTAGGAGACAGAGCACAGCGACCGCTTGGACCAAGACTTTCTGCATCGGCTTGCTCCATCATCGAAGAAACCCACTCTACTTCGCCGGTCGGCTCGCTTTTTGCGCGAGATCAACCGAACCCGCCGCATGTTCCCGCATGAACACCGCTACACGCGGTGAACAGGTTCCGATCTCTGAAGGACGTGAGGACAAAGATCTCGCGGAAGCTTGTTGGAGACGCTTGACGAGCATGCGCCGCAGTCTCCAACCGGACGTACTCGCGCGTATCGCGTACCAATAGGATCGAGAGCCCGGCGCCGAGGATGGCATAGGCCACTCCGAGGTAGATCGGCGCCGGCCGCAGCCCGTACTCCGACGCAAGATATCCGGTGAGGTAAGCGGTCACGCCGACCGCGAGATATCCGGCGAGCTCGTTCAAACCCACGGCCAGGCCGCGCGACTTCGGCCCGACCAGATCAATCTTCATGATCACCGTCATCGACCAGGCAAAGCCCTGATTGATGCCGAGAAGGGCATTGGCGGCGTCACCCATGCCCAGCTTGGCGCCCAGATGATCATAAACGGCACCGGAAGGCCGACGAGCCATCCGAGGATCAGAACCCCCTTGCGCCCCACTTGTCGGCGAGCTGACCGGAGATCAGGTTGGCGCACGCCTTGACTACGCCGAAGCTGACGATGAAGGAGACGACGAGCGTCGTCGAGCCGATCTTGAACACCTCGGCGCCGATCAGCGGAAAACCCGGCGCGCCGTGGCCGACAAGGTTCGCGCGGCGTTCAAGAGCGTCCCCTTCATTGTCGATGTCGACGACAGCTACCACAACTAGGCTGAGCGCGTTCGCGTCGCGATCAATCAGGACAATCTCGAATATTACAAGGTCGCGCAGGCTGACGTATACAACACCTTGCACTATCTCTATGGCAGCACCACGGTGGGCTACTCCCAGCGGGGCGGAGGACGCTACCCGATCGCCATCCGCCTCGCCCTGCCCAAGGCGAACGCGGTGATGGACGCGCGCGCGCTGACGACGCCGGTGCCCGCCAACGCGTTGCCCGGCGGCCGCGGGGTGGTCGAACTCGGCGATGTTGTTGGTGTCACCCATGAGCCGGCGTCCTATCCAATCTTCCGGCACAATGGCCGCCCCGCCGAAATGGTGCTGGCGGAACTCGCCGGCACCTATGAAGCACCCATCTACGGCATGCTCGCGGTGCGCGACGCGATCGACCGGATCGACTGGGGCAACCTGCCGAAACCCGCGATCGCGCTGCACGGCCAACCGGACGACGAAACCCATCCGACCTTGCTTTGGGACGGCGAATGGGAGGTGACCTGGGTGACCTTCCGAGACATGGGAGCGGCTTTCATGGTGGCGATCTTGGGGATCTATATCCTCGTCGTGGCGCAGTTTGGCTCGTTCAAGCTGCCGCTCGTCATCCTCACGCCGATCCCGCTCACCTTCATTGGTATCATGCTTGGCCATTGGCTGTTCAGTGCGCCCTTCACGGCGACCTCCATGATCGGCTTCATCGTGCTCGCCGGCATTATCGTGCGCAACTCGATCCTGCTGGTGGACTTCATCCGCCATGCGCAGCGTCCCGACCGACCGCTGATCGACGTGCTGCTGGAGGCGGGCGCAATCCGCTTCAAGCCGATCATATTGACCGCGATTGCCGCCATGATCGGCGCGGCCGTCATCCTCACGGACCCGATCTTTCAGGGGCTCGCAATTTCGCTCCTGTTCGGTCTGGCATCATCAACGGCGCTGACCGTGCTCGTCATCCCCGCAATTTATGTCGTGCTGAGAGGAGACCGGCAGCCCAATCAGGGCCGGCAGGCACCGCCGCCCCCGGAGCCGACTCATGCCGGCTCTGCATCAACCTGAACACAGGAAGCCATGAGGGTCCATTTGGGAAATCGACAGGGTGGAACAATGAATCGTTCTCGGGCTGTCTGCAACGGGCTTAGTGGTGGTGCGGCGTTCCGGAGGCGATCAGGATTGCTGATCAGGCAGGAGTCTCGGTCGCCATGCTCACCGCTGACTACCCGGCGACGGTGCTGACAATTCCTCGTGAGGCGGGTATTTCGGTGGAACGCAGTCATCCTCACCGGACGAGAGATCGCGGAAAAGCCAATCCCGACGGCTTTGGCTATACTTGGTTTTGCACGACGTTCGAGGCCTGGAAGAAGCGTGCGCGCCCTAGCATGCGTCAGACCCACGTAGGTGGGGAGAAGGTGTTCGTCGATTTCGCCGGCGACGCCATCGACATCTTCGATCCCATCACCGGCGAAGCGTATCCTCAGCGGAGGGGTACTTCGCTTCGCTCTGACGAAGGACCGGTTCGCGCCCAGAAGCGGTAGTTGGCCGAGGGCTCACGGTCGGTCCTGAGCCGCCTTACTTCGCAAGCGTATATTGAATCTCATTTCCACCGAGCGCCCGCAGCGCGTTGAGTATGACCGCGACGTCGATCACCTCCTGAAGCAAAGCACCTTGAACGGGCGTGATATAACCAAACGCTGCGGCGATCATACCGAGCAGCGATAGTCCAATCCCCGCAGCGACGCTTTCGAGCGCGATCAGGCGCGAGCGTCGTGCGATCTGAATCGCAGGTACGATACGATCAAGATGGTCAACCAGAAAGACTACATCTGCTGCCTCGGCCGACGCCGCTGTGCCCCGTGCGCCCATTGCTACCCCAATATCAGCCGCGGCCAGCGCCGGGGCGTCATTCACACCGTCGCCGACCATCATGACCGGACCGTTCTTCCGCTCCGTAAGGACAACCAACACTTTCTGATCCGGCGTCAACTCCGACCTAACGCCATCGATCCCGAGTCCGTCCGCTACAGCTTCCGCGACCTCGCGGCGATCTCCGGTCGCGAGAACGATTCGCTGTATTCCCAATTTTCTGAGCGCTTGCAGAAGGGCCTGCGTGCCAACGCGTAATTCATCGGCGAGCACGATCTCGCCGGCCATTTTGCCACCAATCGCAACGGCGACAATGACGGCGCCGGCCTTTTGCGTTGGCTCAAACGAATTTGTTGCCGTCTTCGTCAATTTAGATCGGACGAAGCGGATGCCGCCGACCACCACATTTAGCCCGTCAATGCTGCCCTCGATGCCCTCGCCCGCCGTCTCGATCACATTGGACGGGGTCGAGAGGTGCAGCTTGCGGTCGCGCGCCTCGATCACAAGGGTTTGGGCGATAATGTGCTTCGACGCCTGATCGAGCGAGGCTGCAATACGCAAGATGTCGTCGGGAGCGAGATGATCGCGAACGTTGACCGATATGACCTGGGCCCTGCCGTCGGTCAGCGTTCCCGTCTTGTCAATGACGAGCGAGTACACGCGCGCCAGCGCCTCAATGGCCTTCCCGCCCTTGATCAGGATACCAAATCGCGCCGCGCGTGAAAGGCCGGATACGATGGCGATCGGCACCGCCAGAATAAGCGGGCACGGCGTTGCAACCACTAGAACGGCGACGGCACGAATGGGATCATCGGTGAAGTACCAGGCTAAACCTGCAATCAGCACGGTCACGCCAAGAAACAGTATGGCAAACCGGTCGGCAAGCCGTGACATCGGTGCCTTGGAGCGCTGCGCCTCCTCGACCAACCTGACAATGCCGGCATAGGTGCTTTCAGCGGCGTAATGTGACGCCACCAGGTCGAAAGCTTCGCCGGCATTGGTCGATCCGCTCATCACCTCATCGCCGGCCCGCTGTTGAACCGGGATCGGTTCACCTGTCAGCGCCGATTGATCTAGAATTGCGACGCCGCTGGCGACTGTTCCATCGACCGGGACAACATCTCCTTGTCGAATGAGTAGCCGATCACCCGGCACGATTTTCTCAAGACCGACTTCTTCAAGCACGCTATTGCCATGCCTGACAGCCGTACGAGGTACCCGCGCGAGGATTGCAGTCATCTCGCGGCGCGCATGCCCCTCGGCGAAGGCTTCGAGATACTGGCCTCCCGAATACATCAACGCGACAACGACAGCTGCAAGGTTCTCGCCAACCGCCAGCGCTGCCGTCATCGACAGCGCTGCGACGATATCGAGACCGACCTCCGCGCGTCTCAGACTTGCTCCAATCTCATAGAGCAGAGCCACCAGAACCGGCACAGTGAAGGCAGCCCATAGCCCTCCTTGCCATGCTGGCAAACCAAACAAAGGCACAGCAAAACCTAATAGGAGGCCGAAAGCCGGTAATGCAACAAGAACTGACCGAACGATAGAATTAGAAAGCATGGTCAATGACCTCGATCGCAGCACTGGTCGGGATCTCGAACCCTTCCCGTCGCGCCTGCGGCGATAATGGGTTCACCACCGACGTCATCTGAATATCGAGCTCGCAATCATGGCGACGCAGGCCGAAATTCGAGCGATGACTTCTCAGGTATCAGTTTTGGAGAATCATCACTCAGTTTTCCGGATCCAGTGCTCGTCTCAATCTTCTGATGACGACGTTTCGTGCACGATCGTCTGCGGCCGCTGCAACCTTTTCGTTGATGTCGAGTATAAGTTTGGACATATCGTTGTGCCAATCGAGTGCGACAACGGCCTCGGGTGTTAGCCGACGGCGGTTCGCCGCATTGAGGTTCGTCGGCACATTTGTCGACAAGTCATAGATGTCATCGAGAAGAGGAAGAAAAATTTTCGCGGATGGAACAAGCCGATCTGCAATCCGCTCCGATAGTCCCACAATGGCCGACTCTTCACCATGAACCAGGAATATGCCCCTCCGAATGGGACGGCGAGCTGCGATCCATCGCGCCAGTTCGGAGCCGTCCGCATGTCCTGAATAATCGTCGATCCGACGAATCCGCGCCGCCACCTTGATCTCCTCGCCCTGGATGCGGACGGCTTTGGTTCCGTCCTCGAGGAACCGCCCCAGCGTGCCGCGGGCCTGAAAGCCGACCAGAAGCACCGTGGCCCGACTATTCCACAGCCAATGCTTAAGATGGTGGCGGATACGGCCAGCGTCACACATGCCGCTCGCTGCAATAATGATGTGAAAGCCGGAGAGCTTGGCGATCGACTTGCTCTCTTCCACCGTCTCAGTGAATCTGAGATGAGGTGAATTGAGCAAGCGAAGCGCATCGATGCTCGGATCGAGGCTTGCAGCATGCTTTCGGAAAACTTCTGTTGCGCGAATCGCGAGAGGGGAATCGAGGAAGATCGGTGCAGCAGGTATTTCGCTGCGTTCCATCAGATCAACCAAGTCGATGATCAGCTCCTGCGTGCGTTCGACAGCGAAGGCGGGAATCAGCAAGGCGCCGTTCGCTGCGGCGGCGTCGCGAACCTCGGCGGTCAGGCGTCGCTGGCGGCTTTGTCGTGTCGTTTCCGGGCGAATACGATCGCCATAGGTCGATTCCGAAATGACGTAGTCGAATCCTGCCGGGGCGACAGGGTTGGGTTGCAGCAACTTCGTATCGGGGCCGACATCGCCGGAAGCGAGCAGTCGCAGAGGTTGGGAAGATGTGCTTTCTTCAGAAAACTCCAGTTCGATCGAGGCAGACCCGAGAAGATGGCCGGCATTCCAATAGCGAGCGCGTACGGCCGGTATGACGTCGGTCCACGCCTCGTACTCAACGGGCTGGAACGCCTGCAGTGAGGCAATGGCATCGGCCTGGGTGTAGATCGGGCTGACCTCGGATCTCCCGCGTTTTGCGTTACGCAGGTTCAGAGCGATGACCTCGGATTCCTGAATGCTCCCGGAATCCGGCAACATATACGAACACAGATCGATCGTTCCGCGCGTCGCCAGTATCCGGCCGCGAAAACCTTCGCGCACCAATTTCGGCAGCAGTCCGCTGTGATCGATGTGGGCATGAGTCAGAAGGACAACATCGATATCGGCCGGGCGAAATGGGAAGGCAGTGTAGTTCAGCTCCTTGAGCGTCTTCTGCCCCTGAAAAAGCCCGCAATCGACCAGAAAGCTGCCTGCCGGAGTCTTGAAGCGATAACAAGAACCCGTAACTGTGCGTGCCGCACCGCAGAATTGAATGGTGACGCTCATGAAATAGCCTCGAACAGGATGGTATCGCCGAACTCGCGGTGGAGGGCCGAAGCGAAGAGATCATCGAGAACAAACGTGTTGGTGGCGTGCGGCACGCTGTGGGTTGATCGGATCGAATGAATGCCGACGTTCGCGAGCGCAACCATCAGTTCCGGCGGGAACAGCGCATGCGTGACGACGGCATCAACAACCGTGGCGCCGGCGGCCGAAAGAGCTTTCGCGCAGGCGATCAGGGTGCCGCCTGATGATACGATATCGTCGGTTATCAGGGCAGGGCGGCCGGCAAACAAAGAGGGGTTGGCAAATCTGAGTTCGACAGACTGGTCGCCATGACGAGCCTTTTGCGCAACGGCGCAGGTCAGGCCGAGACTTTCTGCAAGATAACTCGCCCACTGCCGGGATTCCGCATCGGGGCCGACCACGACCGTCGCCGGGTCGATATTTTCCGCACGAAGCGCGCCAGTGATCGCCGGCATGGCGGAAAGATTATCGGCATCAATACCTGGAAAGACAACTCTGATGTCAGGGGTCCGATGCAAATGAGCGTCCACTGTGATGACACGATCGACGGTGTTCACAATCATTTGGCCGACGGCTTTCTGGCTGATCGCCTCGCCTTCATGGAAAGCGGTGTCCTGACGCATGTAGCAAAGATATGGGGCTAGCAGCACGAGGCGTTTCGAGCCTTGGCGGCGGAGCGCCTCGGCGGCAAACAAGATGGCGATCAATTTGTCGTTGGGCCGGTCGAGCGAGGCGTAGATGATTGTTGTCGATGTCGCGGGACCAGCCGTCACACGCATCTCGCCATCGGGAAAGTAATGCAGGGCAATCTCATGAGCGGCAATCCCAAGCCGGGATGCAAGCCGCTTCGCATCAGCCGCCGAGGATGACAGATACTGGATGGTAATACTGCTCACGATGGCGCCTCAAGGCTGCTGGCTTGCTCGCTTCCGATCTTGTAGGCCGTATTGATCTTTGTTCCGGCGGCGGCAAGATCATGCTCCGACTGGTCAAATGCATAGATACGGTAAAGCGGCTCCCCTTGCTGGACGCGGTCTCCAAGTTTCTTGAACAGCCTGATGCCGGCGCCTTTATCGATCGGCGCCCCCGCAGTTCGCGCAAGCCGGTTCAGTTGCAAGCAATCGATGCTGGAGACGAATCCATCGCGTGAAGCTGTGACATCGAACGTCAATTTCCCCAAGTCTGTGCAACAAGTCGAAGGCCCTTGCGCGTCGATGATCTCTTGCATTTGTTTGAGCGCGGCGCCGCTATCGAGCAGTTCGCGTGCGCGGGCATAGCCGCTCCCACCACGCAGCTTCGGATCATATTCGAGCAGGCTCGCGGCAAGCTGCAGAGATTTCTCACGCAGGTCTGCTGGCGCTCCCGGATCATTAGCCAAAACCGCCATAACATCCTGAGCCTCAAGAGCTGGACCGATGCCGTTGCCGATCGGTTGGCAACCATCGGTAACGACAACCTCAACGCATATCCCAAAATGATCACCGACGAACTCGAATAATTTGCGCAGCCTCATCGCATCCATCGTGTTGACGAGCTTGGCCGTCGGACCGACAGGCAGATCAATCAGGAGGTGGGTTGAGCCGGCGGCGAGCTTTTTTGACATGATCGACGCCACCATTTGCTCGCGGGTATCGAGACCAAGTGGCCGCTCAACCGAAATCAGGATGTCGTCCGCCGGGGACAGATTGACATGTCCACCCCACACCAGACAGCCGCGGCATGCAGCCACGATGTCTTTCATTTCTTCAACGCCCACATCGACACGCGCCAGCGTTTCCATCGTATCGGCCGTGCCGGCGGGGGAGGTAATCGCTCGGGATGACGTCTTTGGAATCGTGAGCCCATGGGCTGCCACGATCGGCACCACAATCATGGATGTGCGATTTCCGGGAATGCCGCCGATGCAATGTTTGTCGACGACAATCGGATTGCTCCACTTGAGCTGCGTCCCGGCCCGAGCCATCGAATCGACCAAAGCGATGAGTTCGCCATTTGTCATAAAACTGGCAGAACTGATTAGGAATGCGGCTATCTCCATGTCGGAGTACCGATAATGGGTGAGATCATCGACAATCGTGCTGATATCGACAGCGCTGAAGGTTTGCCCCATGATTTTGGCGCGCACCGCATCGAGGCTGGACGGAGAGGTTGCCGGTGCAACGGTTACGGCGCTGCCCACGGACTCTGCGAAGCGCCTGAATGCCGGCTCAGAAAGCCCCAGGTCGTCGGGGCCCACTAACGAGTCATCGTCGGTAATGATGAGCGTGGCCAGCATGATCTTGGCATTCCGACGGAGCTCCACGCGACTGAAGCCCCGAAAGATCTCCGGTCGGAGGGCTCTGGAGCGCCGCGATATAACGACGACGTTTTCGCGGCCGGTATCGAGGTTGACACGACGGATCTTCGGCTGGGGCCGAGGGAGGTCGATATCGTTCATGTGTAAGGCCCGTGGAATGACATGATGAGTTAGTCTAGCGCACCCATCGGAACTCTCATTGACTCAAATCATGCTCGTCACCTGCAGTGTCGATATATTGATGTTTTGTAGCGATCGATCTCGGGCGAAAGTGGAACGGCATGGATTATGAAGTTCTGAGCCGCGTTATGGTGTCGCTGGCCATTGGGCTCCTTGTCGGTCTGGAGCGCGGCTGGCAAACGCGGGATGCAGAAGACAATCGGCGAGCCGCGGGCTTTCGCACGTTTGCGCTGTCCGGACTGTTGGGCGGCATAACCGGCCTCATCGCACTTCAAACGGGTGCTTCGGTCATTGGATGGGTCTTTCTAGGGTATACAGCGGCGTTTGCGGCCTTTCATTGGCTTGAAGCCAGAAACGAAGGCCATGCCAGCGTGACGTCAGTTGTCGCGGGAATGCTGACATTTCTGCTCGGGACTATGGCTGTCGTCGGAGATCTGCAACTTGCCATTGCCTGCGCCGTCGGCATGACGGTCCTTCTGGCGTTGCGAGAGCCGTTGCATCGATGGATCGACTCGTTGAGTTGGCAGGAAATTCGCGCCGTACTGAGTTTGCTCGCGATGTCGTTTCTGCTGTTGCCTTTACTGCCGAATCGACCGGTCGATCCGTGGAGGACCATCAATCCTTATCAGATATGGCTTCTCGCCATTATGATCGCGACAATTTCATTCGCTGGTTACGTGGCAGTGAAGGCATTCGGAAATCGGCTTGGGGTCTTCATGGCGGCCGTCGCGGGAGGGCTGGCATCGTCCACTGCGACCACGCTCGCTTTGGCGAAGCTGGCCCGCGAGCATCCGTCATCGTCGGGATTGTTGAGTGCAGGTATTTTGGTGGCCGGTGTCGTCATGATGCTGCGTGCGGGAGCGATTGTAGTAGCGCTCAATGGTGCGCTCTTTGTGCCGCTTATACCCGCGCTTTCAACCGCGGCAGCGGTGCTCGGCATCGGAGCCGCCATCTTGTGGTTTAGAAACATCGAGCAGGAAACGCCTGAACTTCAAATCAGGAATCCTCTTGAGGTCGGAACTGCGATCAAGCTGGCGGTGTTGCTCGCGGTCGTGATGCTGGTCGCAGAACTAGTGCGTCGAATGTTCGGCGGGGTCGGCATCCTCGTTGTGGCCGCGCTTTCCGGAATCGCGGATGTCGATGCCGTGACGATCTCGATCGCTCGCATGGGTGGAGGCGATGTGGATGTGAATACAGCGGCTCGTGCCATCATGATAGCAATCGCAATCAACACTGTCTCCAAGACCATTATGGCCAGTTGGGTCGGAAACAAGAAAGTCGGGATCCTGGTCGGGGGTATTAGCGCCATTGCGCTTGCCGGAGGTCTCGTTGTAGCTGCCTAGTCTGACAGTTTCAGAAAGGGTAAGCCTAGATGGCCCAGAGGCTGCAGCGTGCTGTTCATTGCATCTACCAAATGCCGGCGGTTCGATTGATGACGTGAATTTGCCTGCACACTGGGTAAGTCACAATTTTATGCGCCCGGGCTGTGTCGGCGGTTTGTGGGTCGAGTACTGTCAGTACATCCTGACCGGTGCGAGAACATCTGTATGAAGTCGGGGCGATCATAGACGATACGTACCGTAGCCAATGGTCAGCTATATTGATCGACATCAGACCAGTGAGGTCAGAGGTTCGATCGAGAACGATGACCCTCAGGCGCTCATGGTGCGGAGATGCTGGCGATTCCGAAGGACGATCTGGCGGGCTCCTGAAAAATCGAGGATGCCTCGATCATGAAGCTCGGAGAGGGCCCGCGAAACTGTTTCCAACGTAAGGCCGAGGTAGTCCCCGATATCACGTCGACACATGGGTAGAGCCATCATCGCCGCAGCCGAAAGGCGGTGGTCCATTTCCAGCAGAAAGGCAGCGACTCGCTCCATGGCGGTCTTGCGCCCGAGCAATAGCATATGGTTTTCGGCGTGCTGAAGATCGCCAGCCGTCATGTTCCAGAGCCTGCGGGTAACCTCTACGTCGATTGCTGCCGCGTGCTCCAAGCTGCTATGCTTTACGAGGCGAACGGTTGTGTTGATAATAGCCTCTGCCGTCAACCTGTGGTTCGAACTGGCCTCCAGCCCAAACACGTCCCCCGGCAAGTAAAATGCGCCAATCTGGCGCCGCCCGTCTGAAAGCAACTTGTGGCTACGAACGGCGCCGCGGACGACCTGGTAGACAAACTCGGCAGGTTCGTTCTCGCCGTAGATCTCTTCTTCCTTGCTGTATTTGAATTCTGTTGCCACGAGGCAGGCACGGCCCACGATAAGCCCGAACTTGTCTCCGACTTCAACGGGCAGCTTGCTGTTGCGGGGCATTTCGTGGGTGCTGACTGACTGCGTAAGCATGCGCCATCTCCTTGGTTGGGATGACGGTTTGTAAGATGCTTCACCATCGAGGGGTATTGCGTCCGATATCTTAGGGGCCGCACCCTAAGTAGGTTACCGGAGGTGAGCCAGGCTGCGCGGATCTCCGGGAACGGCCATTTGGTTCCAGCGAAGGGTTTCTAATGGCT
Source organism: Nitrobacter sp. NHB1 (assembly GCF_036964665.1). Taxonomy (NCBI): domain Bacteria; kingdom Pseudomonadati; phylum Pseudomonadota; class Alphaproteobacteria; order Hyphomicrobiales; family Nitrobacteraceae; genus Nitrobacter; species Candidatus Nitrobacter laanbroekii. The sequence goes on along the minus strand of NZ_JBAMDA010000003.1, from coordinate 77,263 downwards.
CAGGTATTGGCGAGAGATGGCCTCCCGAACGCGCGTCACGAGGCTCTCCAGATGAGGCTTAAACAAAATATAATCTATGCCGGCGGCCGCGGCCTTCTCCGCGATATGCTGGTCGGGATAGCCGGTAATGAGAATGATCGGCGCCACGACATTGCGTTGACGGAGACGAGCCGCCACATCCAGTCCATTCATACAGGGCAGTTTGTAATCGATCACCAGGCAATCGACACCGTCCAGGTCAATGGACGTCAACAGCGGCGCGGCGGCGCTAAACGTGCGAACCTCGAAACCGTGGGTTTCGAGAAGAAACCGCAGCGACTGAAGCACGTCAGGATCGTCATCGAGAACGCAGATCTTGTGCTTTGTGGTTGTTCGGTCTGTCATCTGATGCCGCGAATCCGAAAGGTTAATCGCTGACGATACGATTATGGGAATGCGACGGCTTGATTTGGCTCAATCGTTCAAAATGCCTGCGCGCAGTGCGAGCCGGATCAATTCGGACAGGTTGTGCGCCTGCATTTTGGTCATGACATTCGCCCGGTAAACCTCGATCGTTCTGGGGCTGATATTGTGTTCGCGGGCGATCAGCTTGTTGGATAATCCTGCAACAAGGCCGTCCATGACCTGACGTTCGCGTTGACTGAGACTCGCGACCCTCGATGCGATCTCGGCCGAGACGGCGTCGCTTTTCACATGATCATGGCTCTGGAGGGCGGCCTCGATCATTCCGATCAGCCGTTCATCTTCAAACGGCTTTTCGACAAAATCGAGCGCCCCTAACTTTATAGCTTCAACCGCGAGGGCGATGTCTCCGTGTCCGGTCATGATGATGACAGGCAGGGGCGAGGTGCTGGCTTTAAGGCGACGGAGCAGGTCCATTCCATCGATACCCGGCATGCGAACGTCCGACACGACACAGCCAAAACCAAGACCGGCATGGGCATCGAGGAAGTCAGCGGCGGTTTCAAACACCGTCACTTCAAAGCCCACCGTGCCAAGGAGAAAATCGAGCGAGTCCCGCAACGCGGAATCGTCGTCGATAACGTAGACATTTCCGCTATGCGGCACCTGGCAAATCCTCATTCGGCGCAATTGGCAAGGTCAGTCGGAAGGTGGCGCCGCCGAAATCGTTCGTTTCGGCCCACATTCGGCCACCGTGGGCTTCCACGATCGACCGGCTGATCGAGAGCCCGACGCCCATACCGGTTTCCTTCGTGGTGAAGAAAGTCTCGAACAGATTTTTAACGGCGGTCTCACTGAAGCCATGGCCGGTATCCGATATCGACAATTCGATCATATCGTCTGAAGCCTTCGCACTGGAAACGGCAAGTTCCCGTTTCGGCGATTCTGCCATTGCCTCCAATGCATTTCGAAAGAGATTGACCAGGACCTGCTGAATCTGCACGCGATCGACCAGGATGCGGTCGCATTCCGGATCTAGCTCAAGCCGCAGCATGACGTTTTGCTCGCGGGCGCCCGCGAGACCGAGAGCCCCGGCTTCTTCCATCAGCTTCGCCAGGCTTTCGACACGCTTCTCGGACTCCCGCCGGGAGACGAAATCTCGCAACCGTCGAATGATCTGGCCGGCGCGGATGGCCTGGTCCGCAGCGCGATCCAACGCCGTTTCGATCTTCGAGATGTTGGGGGCGGCGCTGGCCGCCAGAAGACGACGCGATCCCTTCATGTAGTTGCTGATCGCGGCAAGGGGCTGGTTCAATTCATGCGCGAGAGCCGATGCCATTTCGCCCATCGCACTCAAGCGAGACATGTGAACCAGTTCGGATTGCAGCTCTTGAAGTTTTGCCTGAGTTTGCTGATGCTCCGTGAGATCGCGAACAAACCCGGTAAAATGCCGTTTCCCACCGGACTGCATCTCACCGACGGACAGGTGCATTGGAAAGGTGGTCCCATCCCGACGCTTTCCGGTCACAATCCGTCCGATGCCGATGATGTGCCGCTCGCCGGTGGATTGATAGCGAGCCAAATAGCCGTCGTGGCGGCTGCTATCCGGTTCAGGCATAAGAATACTGACGTTTTGGCCAATGGCTTCGGGTTCTGAGTAGCCAAACAAGTGCTCGGCGGCCGTGCTGAAGCGCTGCATAATGCCGTGACCGTCAATAACGATCATCGCATCGGGAATCGTGTGGAGAATCGAACGCAGATGATCTTCGCGCGCGAGTAACGCTTCCTCAACCAACTTCTGATCGTCGATATCGAGTATCACGCCACTCAGGCGGCGCGGTACTCCGTCTTCGTTGATGACGAGGCCGCCTCGTGCCCGAACCCAGTGACTCCCTTCTGGTCTCTCGCGGATCCGGAACTGAATATCGAACTTACACCCGGTCTGGATGGAGCGCTGAATAGCCGATTCGGTGCGTTCACGATCTTTCGGCTTGAGCAGGGAGAGGAAAAGATCATAGTTGACAGGGTCATTCTGCGAGACGCCAAAAAGCCTGCGTGTTGCGCTGGACCAGATCAATTCCTGGGTCGACAGATCGAGATCCCATACCCCAATTCCGGATTCGTCGAGGCCGCGCTGTAAATCCTCGTCCCGGAATAGGCTTTCAAAGAATGGCGGATCGTCACTCGTCACAGTTCACTTCCCGGCATGGCAAGGAAAACTTCATTGAAAAATCTGCTGTGATAAATCTACTGTACCTCGATAAGCATTGAGCCCCCTCGTACACTAATGAGGCTATCGGAGGTCTTGAACGCTACTTATGGTAGCAGGCCACCTCCGAAATCGAAGGATAGGGCTTTGTCCGGCTAAAAAACACCATAAAATGTCACACATGTAACTGGTCCCGGCCGGGACGGTCTCCCGGCAAAGCCGCTGGATTGCTTCCACTTCCGCGTGAAGGGGATTCTCGATGCAACGCTATGTTCACGAGGAAAACATTCTTCTCTATCGCAAGCTGCTTGCGGAGACGACGGATGAAGAAAAGCGTAAAATTATTTCAAGGTTGCTGGCGGTGGAGGAGGCAAAAGAGCTGCCTCCCTCCTCTCTAAAAAAGAAATGAGTTGTGTTTGATCAGCCTGCAGCACCGTCAAAAGATGCTGCAGGCTGGGCGATCAGCGGATCGTTAGGTGGTCTTCGACAAAGGCCACACCGGGTGCTGACCAAGCGGCGTTTTCGGCGGCACGTCGTTCATCCCAATTGTCGACCTTGCCGTCTAGAATGACCTTGTTGCCATTCTCGACCGTAACGCGAATAGCATTGGCTTCGATTTCCGCGTGGCGTTTGAGCGCCAACTCGATCTTGGTTTTGACGTTCGATGCCTCAGCGTGGGGCTTGATGGTGATTCTGTTCGTTACACCGCGCACGCCGGAAAGTTTGCGAACATCGTCTTCCGCCGCTGTTTTCTGATAGTACCAATTGACGTGGCCGCTTAGCGTGACCCAGCCGTCTTGAACGAGCACGTCGACGGTATCTGGAACAGTGACATTCCACTTCAGGATATCCATCGCCCGTTTGGCGATCTGGTCATCCGCCGTCTTGGTCTGGAACGGGTAGCGGACCTCGATGTTCTCCGCGATCGCGTGCACACCCTTGACGCGCCGAGCAGCTGCGATGGCTGCGACCTTCTGGGCATAGCTGGTAACGTGGCCGGTTAAGCTGACGACATTCTTATCGACGGCGACACCAATATGCTCGCCATCGAAAGCTGGGTCAAATTCGAATTCGTCGATGATGTCTTGACGAAGTTGAGAGTCAATCATGGTCGTTCTCCATGGGGTTTGTCCAAAGGCAAATAACCTGGCTCGTCCACGGTGCGGCACATTGATCAGAATCAAAAACGGCCGCAATGAATCGCCGTCATTGGACATCGCCTCAGCGGCGTGACGACAATCAGCCAGATCAGTTTGGATCGATCCGGGCCGTTCGCGGCGTCTCAGTGTCGCCGCTCGTCATGGTCGGCGCATCGCAAACATTCACAGAAACCTTAATCGAAGAAACTAGCCTTTGAGGCTTTCGATCACGTTCTGCAGCAGAGTCCGGACACGTTCCGCCGACTGTCTAAGTTGCGGATTATCGATTGCCTGCATGGAAGCGACGGGATCGATGGCCGCAACTTCGGTGCGACCTTGAGCAATTTCGTTAACAACGACGTTGCATGGCAACATGGTTCCGACCTTGTCCTCAAGTTGAAGCGCCTCATAGGCCAGCTTGGGATTGCACGCCCCAAGGATACGGTAGTTGCGAAATTCGACTCCGAGTTTTTCCTTGAATGTCTTTTTGACATCGATCTCGGTAATGATGCCGAAGCCGTTGTCCTTAAGGGCGTCCGTTGTTTGCTGTATGGCCTCGTCAAACCCGACGGGCAAGGTTTTACTGAAGTAGTATTTCATTGTGGTTTCCTTCGGAATGATGCCTCTCAGCATGAGGACATTCCGTTGGCGCTCCTTGCGGCAGATCAAGTGCAGGGCAAGCGGAGGACGCTTAAAGTAAATTTTCTGCGGCAACCGTAGTCATGACGGTGGCCATCATGCCAAATGCATTTCAGCAGATTCGAACGAGGACGAAAGAACTTCAACAGTGTTCGATATGGTGTTGCCATGACATCAGAAATCCGGGAAAGTTATATTGAGGTGCGCGATTGCGCAGCTCTTTCACACACTCGATCCCTTTCCATTTCGAGAAAAGGATCTCGACCAGGACGTCGAAAATTATATCGTGCGCTGGGCTCGGGAGTTACCCGGCAACGAGCCGATCAGAATTATTATTTATCTCTCGGATACCGAATTCAAAACGAGCGTACTCCAAGACATCGGTGAGGCATTCAGCCGCTATTTCACTAGCCGTGCGGTCGTTATTCAGCATGAATTGAATGAATTCTTTCGCATTGGACGCAGATCGCTTGGGATTGGAGTCGCCATTCTTATATTATGCCTTGCTTCCGCGCATTTCGCCGACGGATACCTAAGGAACCTCTGAGCAACGTCACGTTTTCTGAAGCAGTCGCAACAGGTTTGCGTTGGCGGTGAAGGGTTCTTTGTTTGCACCTGCCGCGGGCGGCATTCGCCCGGCGACTTTGTCAAGCGGACGCAAGGGTTCTGCGGGCAAGGAATAGGTTTGCGAGCGCGAGCAACGCGAAGACCTGTGCGCCGTTTTTGGCGATGCCGCGATAGCGAACCTTGCGAAAGCCGAACTGGCATTTCATCACCCGGAACACGTGCTCGACCTTGGCGCGGATTTTTCCGAAGCGGCGATTGCGCCGGCGTTGCGATATCGACAGGGGGCGCCCGGGCTTCGCTTTCGCCTTCACGGCCCACAGAACGCCCGCTGCTTCCGCCTGTCGTTGTTTGCGGTCGTTGGCATATCCCTTGTCGCCATACACCGCACGGTCATCCTCGCGGATCAGATTGTCCATGACCTTGGCGTCATGCACACTGCCTGTGGTCACGCCCGCGGTGTGCACGAGCCCGCTTGTCGCATCGACACCGATGTGGGCCTTCATGCCAAAGTACCACTGGTTGCCCTTCTTCGATGAGCGCATCTCGGGGTCGCGCTTCTGTGCCTTGTTCTTCGTCGATGGCGATGCCGCGATCAGCGTCGCGTCGATGATGGTGCCGCCACGCAGTAGAGCACCGCGAGTCTCCAGAAACTCTGCAATCGCGACGAATATCGCCTTCGTCAACTCGTGACGCTCCAGCAGATGCCGGAAGTTCAAGATGGTCGTCTCATCGGGGATGGTGTCGCGTCCGAGCTCCAGACCCGCAAACGTGCGCATCGAGCAAATGTCGTAAAGGACTTCTTCCGCGCCGGGGTCAGAGAGGTTGTACCACTGCTGCAAGCAATAAATCCGTAGCATCACGGCCAGTGGAAATGGTCGCCGACCGCCACTCGGACCCGCCTTGGGATAATGCGGCTCGATCAAAGCTTCGAGCGCGACCCAAGGCACCACGGCTGCCATCTCAGCCAAAAACACATCTCGCTTCGTGCGCTTCTTCTTGGCCGCATAATCGAGCGACGCGAAACTCAGCTGGGCCATCCGAGCGCCTCCCCGAATCAATGATCGAAGAGTGCCATAGTCGCCAAGTTGTTCAGAGCTTCCCTAACTGGTGCACAGTTAAAAAATGTAGCTAGAGAAAGTTTCCTGATCCTGGGATGGGTCGCAAACTGGCGCCCATTGGAAATCTTTCTTTATGATTGGTGGCCGATTGCGCAGCGGCGTGCTTTGTATCAGCGCCTAGCGGCAGCACCGGTCGAGTTGCGACCCTATTCATTGACATTGATGCAAGAGCCGATTCCATCCAGCTCATCCTCTTGAATGCGTGGAAGCTTGGCCCGGACGCGGTCGTGAGCTAATATTCAATCCGTCTCAGGGCCGACAGCGATAGTGTGCCTGCATCTGTTGTGTTCTTCTGGTGTAATCAACGCGCCGCTGCTAGTTGGTCATCTTCCGGAGAAATCAAGTAGAGCCCAGACATGGTATCGACCCAGCAAAGGTGATCGTGAACTTCCTTCACGCCGGCAACATTTTCTGCCGCGACCACGGCAGCCTGTCGGGCCCGTTCGTCGGTAATGACCCCGCTGAGATGGACGAGTCCGCCGTGCACAATGACGCCCAGTCCGTATGGACACCAGTCGCTGTTTTCGATGGATGTAATGATGCGGTCGCGAATATGGTCGTCATCCGCGGTCGGATCTGGAATCTCGCGGGCAAGCCCTGCGACGGCCTGCAGTAGATTGGCGCGTGTGACGATTCCGACAATCTGGTTGCCCCGCATGACCGGCAACCGCTTGATGCTGTTCTTTTCCATCGTCGTCACAATGTCTTCCAGCAGCGCATCTTCTGACACGGTACAAGGGTGTGGTGTCATGATTTCACCGACCTTGCGACCTTGCTCGTGAACGAAGTCCGACGCGTCCCTGCCGGCACCGAGCAGGAATTTCAGCCATCGAGCCCTCCTGCGCTGTGTTCCAATTTCGGCACGGCGAATAAAATCTCCTTCCGAAACGATACCGATCAACTTTCCTGCCGCGTTGGTAACCGGAAGGCCACTGATGTGTCGTTCGAGCATAATGTTTGCTGCATTGACGATGGTCGTGTCAGGATGGACCGTGATGACCTGCCTGGTCATGATCTGATGAGCGCGCATGGCAAAGCTCCGAAAGTTTGGATAAAGCGTCTCAAAATGCTATCGCCAACGCATCGAGGTGGCTTGACCTAGGTCAATCGCGATGGCTGACCGCAATCGCAATACGGGCAATTCCTGCCTAGCGGCGAGTGTCTCTCATCGTTTGCAGCAGCGACCGCATCATTTGTAGTTATTTGACGTGGATCATTCTCGCTTCATCAACTCGGACCCATGCATATTGGTGGATGACACCATTTGAGAGTGTCAATTGAGCCGCATCGGGAGAAAAGAATGACCTACGCGACGATCATGGTTAGCCTTGCGTCCGATCAGTCGAACGAGCGCTGTCTCGCCATTGCCAGCGAAATGGTTGAACGATTTGATGCGCGAGTTGTCGGAATCGCGGCTGCGGAGTTCAGTCCGCCGCTCTATTTTACCTCGGGCGAGCAAGCCGATAAGATGATTGAACAAGGTCGGAACGCCATCAAGACGCGATTGTCGGAGCTTGAGTCCGAGTTCCGAAATGTCATGAATCGGGGCACGAAACACGTCGAATGGCGCTCCAACATGGAGATGCCTATTCGGTTTGTTGCACGAGAAGCACGTACTGCCGATATTATCGTGATCGGGCAAAGTCGAGACAGTGCATTTACAGACCCCTTTGCCAGGGTCAATCCGAGCGATCTGATTATGCAGGCGGGCAGGCCACTGCTCATTGTTCCGGAAGCAGCTGGATGGCTCGATTTACGAAGTGTGCTAGTTGCCTGGAAAGACACCCCCGAGGCGCGACGGGCAATCGTCGATTCGCTTCCGTTGCTTCGTAAAGCCAAGGACGTCACGATCGCCGAGATTGTCGAGGACGGCGGCAGCCGCGAGGCGGCATTGAAGCGTACTGGTGATGTGGTTATGTGGCTTTCGCATCATCACATTGCAGCAAACGCACTTGTTCCGGAAGAGAGTTCGACATGGGATGCTGCGGTTGCACTGGATAGAATCGCGTCCAGCGTTGGAGCCGGCGTGGTCGTTGCGGGAGCCTACGGCCATTCGCGATTGCGTGAGTGGGTACTCGGTGGCGTAACGCAGCATTTTGCGACTGAATCGACGCGTTGCGCGTTGCTATCGCGCTGATCCGTACCGGCTCGCAGCCGGTTTCGGTAGCGTGAGGAGGACGACCGACCCCTGTTCTGGCCGATCGATCAGACGCAAGCTAACCCGGAATAAACATTCGCACGGCCGCTGCGCCCATGAGCGCCGTCGTGATCCAGCCAAGTAGGATGACGGGGCGTCCGGCAGTAAAGGCGCCCATCACGGATTTCTTGAACACGAGTAGGATAATGATAATCATAAGCGGCACCGCAACAATCCCGTTGATCACCGCGCTCCAGAACAGTGCTTTCATGGGGCTGATCGGCGAATACTGAATGAGCAGCCCGGCAAGCACGCTGACGACTATGACGCCGTAGAAGTTGCGAGCATCGGTGGCCTTTCTTTCCAGCCCCATTTCCAGCCCATTGCTTTGGAGAGAGCATAAGCAGCAGAGTCGGCAAAAACTGGTACTCCGATCAGGCCAACCCCGAGAATGCCGAGAGCGAAGAGAGTGAATGCGTAGTCTCCGGCAAGTGGCCGCAGCGCACTTGCTGCTTGCGCCGCGGTTTCGATATCGGTAATGCCTGCGACGTTGAGCGTGACGGCGTTCGCCAGGATGATGAAGTAGGCCGTGATGTCAGAGTAGAGCATGCCGCTCCAGGTGTCCCAACGGATGCGGCTGAGTTCAACATTCGCAGCGGGTGCGTCGTCGACGAGGGGCGAGGCTCCCATCGTCGAATCGCCATCGACGAAGAAAAAAATACAGAAGCGCGCGCCCGAGATGCGCTCATCGAAGAAGGGCAACCAGTGGTACTTTGACATGAAGGCCCATATCGGTATCGACACGACAAGCGGGCTCGTGCACACCGCGGGCGTGACCACAGGTAGTGTGCATGACGCCAAGGTCATGGACATGTGTGGACGTATATGGACCCCGCCCGATTGCAACAGGTTGGACGGATCAGGATCACAGGTCACAACTGCTGACGTATATCCGGCTTCCTGATGCGGCTTGACCAATCTTCGCCGCGAGCCTCGATGGATTTTCGCCCGCTTCCACCTCAATGCCCCGGAGACATTGGCTAAGCCATGCCGGTCCACACATCAGGTTCGGGAAGCGACGCGGTGACCGTTTCGCCATCTCCTGCCATTTGCTGCAATTGCTGGGGTGAGACCTCCTTCTCTTTCTTCCGTTTGCGGCTTTGCCTCAGGCTACCGTCACTGACATCGCCGGTTCGTAGGATGCATCGCCGGAAAGCATGGCCCACACGATGCGGGCATTCTTGTTGGCGAGCGCGACAGCCGCAACATTGGGATGTCGCCGCTGCCGCAATTTGCCGAGCCAGAGGCTTCGAGGATCCTGTTTGCCGCCGGCTCGACCCAAAGCGGCGCGAGCGCCATGGATCATCAGGGTGCGTAAATAACGGTCGCCGCGCTTGCTGATGCCGAACAAACGAGCTCGCCCTCCACTCGATCGCTGCTTCGGCACCAAGCCCAGCCATGCGGCAAACTGGCGGCCATTCCTGAAGCACGTTCTGTCCCCCACGGCAGCAATCAATGCCGTCGCTGTCACAGGGCCAATGCCTTCGATCTTGCCCAAGCGCTGGCATTGCTCGCTGTTGCGGAAGATTTCCCGTATCCGTCGATCATAGGATGTTATTCGCTGATCGAGTTCAGCTATCTCGACTTGCAATTCCCGCATGAGCGACCGAACCAGGCCGCTGAGCCCGTCATCGCTGCTCCCGACAATCTTCGCGAGGCCGCGTCGTAACTGCGTAATGTCACGGGCGATGACAATTCCATGCTCGGAAAGAAGACCACGAATCTGATTGACGAGCCTGACCCGGTCCGCGACTAGACGCCGGCGAATGCGATGAACGGCTTGCACCGCCAACTGATCCACCGATTTCGGCGGCACGAAGCGCATTGATGGTCGGCCGACGGCTTCACATATGGCTTCCGCGTCGTTTCGGTCGTTCTTGTTGGATTTTACGTACGGTGTCACGAACTGCGGACTGATCAACCGCACTTGGTGGCCGAACTCAGTGAGCACTCTTGTCCAGTAATGCGCACCGTTCGAAGCTTCCATGCCGACCAGGCACGGTGGCAAGTTGGCAAAGAAGTGGGCTACCGCATTGCGACGCAGCGTCTTGCGCACGACGACTTTCCCGTGGCTGTCGACGCCATGAACCTCAAACACATATTTCGCAAGATCCAGACCTATCCGAACGACTTGCATGACATCCTCCTTCATCGCAGTTGGCGCTCGAGATTCCACCTCGCCGCGAGGGCGGGGTCCATACCATTGCCCCCGTTGAAGCAAGCTGAATCTTTGGAAAGTAAATGGCGTGCGGATCGGGTGCTGACATGTGTCCGGCCTCTGCTGCGGCATATAGGAGTTCGCGGATCGGTTCCAAAACAACCTGGCGCGCTCGAGACGCTTGTCCATGAACTGGTTTTCCCGATCCCGTCTCACGACCGTTGCGCCATACTCTCCTTCAACCTCAGCCTGCTCCACGGCAACCCCACGACGTTAGCGGCTTACGCCACCACCGCCGGAGCTCGGTAGACCCCGCCATGGGCGAGCAACGCCCAGACTGTTCGGGCCAACTTGTTAGCCAGCGCGACCCGCACCAGCATCGGCGGCTTGCGCGCCATCATGCTGGCCAGCCACGATCCCGGCACGGGACCTTTGCGGGATGCCCAACTGGCAACTGCGCTCGCCCCAATGATGAGCAGACATCGCAGCGTTCGTTCTCCCATCCGAGAGGTTCGACCCAGCCGTTCCTTGCCGCCGCTGGAGTGTTGCACCGGCGTAAGACCCAGCCATGCGGCAAAGTCGCGCCCTCGTCGGAAGGTCGCGGCCGATGGTGCCAGCGCGACCAGGGCTGTTGCGGTGATCGCCCCGATACCAGGGATGGTCATTAACCGCCTCGCGACCGGATCCTCCTTCGCGCGCCGCACGATCTCGGCATCAAGCACCGACACCCGATCATTGAGCGCACGGAGTTCGGCGATGATAGCGCCAAGGATGATACGGGCTGGCTCCAGGAGGTTGGAGACCGGGACTGTCAGGAATTCCGTGTGCGGGCGGGCGGTTGAACATTATGTCGCCATTGCCCGGATGAAGCGCTCGCCGAAGATGACGGCGAACTGGGCCTTGGCCATGGTCCACTCACGTGGCGGCATTTTCCACTCTTTTTCCGATCGGTTCAAGATCAGATAGAGCAGCTTGGTTGCCGCATCGTCGCTTGGGAAGTGGCCCCTGGGAGCTATGCGGGATTTTGGGTGACGAGGTTGATCAGGCGGCGTGGTGAGCCGGCATTTCAGTGACCTCGATTCCGTTTTTGAATTTGACGCCTTGAACGACCTTTGGCAACTGGTTCTCGCCGTTCAATCGGCGCCATGTTTTCGCGGCGGCATTGACGAGTTTGAACACCATGAGCTTGGCGGTCTTTGCCGATAGCGCGCCCTTTGTCCGCACGGTTCGATGATGCACTGTCGCGAATACGCTCTCGATCGGGTGACAGCGTCCACGGCGTCGGCGACATCGAGCGGGATTTGCGCCGGGCTGGCAAAGGCTATGTGCTCGGCGTCGCCGCCAATCACTGGTCCGGATCCTGGAGCCAGAAGCGGTTGATCAGCGGCTCGGCGGAAGAAATCGCTAGAACGCTAAAGCCAGTCGACTGGCGACGCCTGTCGGCGGGCAGCGGAACCAAGGGGCCGCGCTTGCATGACTGGGCGTACCTCGAACTCGCCGATCTCGACGCCGGTGAGTTCAATGAAGAGCGCAGCGGCCTGTGGACGCGCGGCCTGCTGATCCGACGCCATATCGCCGACGGCAAACTTGCCTACTTCACCACCTGGTGTTCCGCCGGAACTTCCATCAGGCAGTTGGTCGCCGTTGAAGGCCATCGCTGGGCGATCGAGGACAGCTTTGAGACCGCCAAGAACGAGTTCGGCCTCGATCATAATGAAACGCGATCCTGGCATGGCTGGCATCGTCACTGTCGCTTGTCATAGTGACCTTCGCCATGATGGCCGCCATTCGCCAAAAAGCTAACGCGCCGCCCCAAAAAAACACTTCGCGCGCAACCCGAACGCGCAAGACCTCATCCGTTGGTCGGTCCAGAAAATCCGCAGAATAGCGCAGCGGCTCGCGCGAAAACGAATTCGACTTGGCTATGTCATCGCATGGTCGCTGTGGCGACGCGCTCACCAAGCCATCGCTCAAAATGCCCACATCAAACAAAAACTACGACTATAATCTAAAATGGCTTCAGCTCCGCCATCTGTCGGAAAGTGAGTGCAGCGGCTTTGATCATCCGTTTCCTGGCTTTTCGGCCCGTCGGGAACAGCGAGCGGGATCTCGCCCCGTCATCCCGCGTTGCCAAGGTGGTTGCGATAGCGCGGCCTTGCTCGGCGTCGTTTAACTGCCCCAGGCATTTCTGAATCTTGCGTAGAGACTTCAGAAACTCTCTCACTTTTGCGTGAGATTTACTTGGGAGAAGCTGTCCAAGGGTTTCGAGCGCATAACGGAGTCGTTTGCTTTGTATCCTGAGTCGATGGCGCTGACCTGCATTCATATCGTCAAAGGCGCGGCTTTTTTTGATCAGTTTCTTGTACCACCGGTCAAGCTGGCGGTCAGAATACGTCGTGAGCGAGGTTGACGGTTTCAGGCTGTCCGGCGACCTATTTCCATTCTCCATCCAGATTAACATGTCGCGCAGCAGTATCCGGTATCGCCTTGAGTGAAGCGCCCGGCTGAGTTCTCGATGGCTAGTGCTCCATGTTTTCCGCCAAACGCGATCGAGCGATTGTTGCGGACTCGTGTCCTCAACTGAGGAGAGTCGTTTAAGCGCGACGTCCAGATCGCGCGCCTGGCTCAGATGTTTGTTCAACCATTTCAATTCACCCTTCAAGGGGGACCATTCTGAAGATGGAATGGAAGAGGAAAAAAAAGATCGGGCACCCCGTAAACGGGTCAGTGCAATGCGCATCTGGTGCAGCGCTTCACGGTTTCCCTCGCACGTTGCTTGTTGATTTTCTACCAGATCGTCGAGACAACCGCGGGCAATCGTGCGAAATGCTTCCTGGCATGTCATCGTTGCGGTCAGTCGCGGCAGTTTGTAGCGGCGATGCCGTTCCCGTCGCTGTTGGGAGCGTGAGCTGTTCAAGCGAGAGTTTCGGGGGCCAGTCACGGTGGGTCCAGCGGTTTTGGCGAGAGATCGGTTTGAGCCATGCCAAACCGTTCCTTGCAGCGTTGCAGAGTTTGCTGAGGTGTTCCGGAGGCATCGATGATGTGCCAGTCAAGCGGGCCGATATCATAGTTCTCCTGGTGTCTGACGAGATCGAGCGTGGCATCGGACGCATCGTCTACGCGATGTCTGACCCGTTTCATTCGGGTTATTAGATCGCTCACGAGAAAGAAACCGACAAATGGCAGGTTGAGCTTGCGAGCGATAGCGGCAACCGAATGCCGCTCGGCCGGCTTGGCAAAGACGGCGTCGAGAATGACGGAGTGCCCTTGCGAGAGAATTCGTCCGGCGCGTTCGGTCTGGATTTGATAAATGATCGCGGTAGCCTCCGGCTGGTAGGCAGTTGTAGGCAACTGTTGCGTCTCATCGACCTGGAAATACTGTTTGCGCACGACGTCTGAACGCAAAATCAAGGCTCCGGGCGGAGGTTCAATGGCGTCAGCGAGCGCGCGGGCCAGCACGGTTTTTCCGGTTCCGGACAGGCCGCCAATAGCGACAAGCGTTGGCGAGGAAGGAGAAATCAGTTGGCGTGCCAAAGCGAAATAGGAGCGGGTCGCCAGCAGTATGGGCGCTTCATCAGCATAGTGACCGCCGAGGCGTGCCAGCAGGACATTGGCACGAATGGCGGCGCGCATCGACATGAACAGCGGGAGCGCCGCGATTCCGTCGAGATTGTCTTCAAATGGTATGGTCAGGTATCTGTTGAGAAGGATATTGGCTTCGATACGACGTCCGTAGTGCAGAAGATCCATCAAGGTGAACGACAGATCGTAAAGAATATCGACTGAGGCGATCGCGGGATCGAACTCGATCGCGTCGAACAGAACTGGCTTGTGCCCGATCAGCACGATGTTGGCGAGATGTAGATCGCCGTGGCAGCGTCGAACAAGCCCGAGGCGGCCGCGCTCCTTTAATCGTGCTCGAATCCTCGAGAACTCAGTCTGGCTTGCCGCATCAAGCTCATCGATGGCGTCTGCAGGCAAGCAGCCTGAAGCCCGGAACGCGGATGTATTGTCGGTGATAATGGAGGGAACGGAACAAATCCATCCGTCGACCGCGGCGGCGGATGCTGTCCGATGCGATGCCGCGATGGCGTCGGCAAGGTCAACGACCAGAGCAGGATCCAATGCGCCGGCTTGCGCGAGGTGATCCAGCGTCAGACGCTCGTCGAAGCGCTCCATCTCGACGGCATATTCGACCGGCAGCCCGTCGCCGTCGATGCTGAACGAACCGTCATTGCCTTGTGTGATTGCGACAACGCGGCGGTAGATTTGCGGCGCCGATGGACGATTGATCTTGATCTCTTCTTCGCAGGACGCCTTCCGTTTCGCCAGTGTGGAATAATCGAGAAATGGAAACCGGATTGCGCGCTTGACCTTCAGTGCTCTGTCGCGTGCAAGAAAAACCACGGCGGAATGGGTGTCGATGCGCCGAACGTCGGCATCGCCATGTGTCGCGGGGTCGGTCAGGAAGGCAAAGACTTCCCGCTGAATGGCAGTTTCCTGCGTGGTCGGGCTTGTCATGTCCGGCTTTGGTTAGAGTTGAAGAACGGCTGCCCCCAGCAGTTGTCCTGCCCTTAGCATGGCAAGGGCGTCGTTTGCCTTGTCGAGGGGGAAGGTCGTCGTGCGGATGTGAATTCCGGCCTGAGGAACGATCTTGAAGAAATCGATGCCGTCCTGCCTCGTCAGATTGGCAACGGATAGCAGCTGCCGCTCCTCCCAAAGGAGACTGTATGGAAATGACGGAATATCGCTCATGTGGATTCCAGCGCATACAACCCGGCCACCCTTGCGAACTGCGCGCAGGGCGAGCGGGACCAATTCACCGGCCGGGGCATAGATGATGGCGGCATCCAGTTCGGCCGGCGGACGCTGATCGGATGCACCGGCCCAGACGGCGCCAAGTTGCCTGGCGAAGTCCTGCGCCGCGACATCCCCGGCGCGGGTGAAGGCAAATACGGAGCGCCCCTGCCAGATAGCGATTTGAGCGACGATATGGCCTGCCGCGCCAAACCCGTAGATACCTAGCCGTTCGGCATTGCCCGCCATGACCAGCGACCGCCAGCCTATCAGGCCGGCACATAATAGCGGCGCGACCGATACGTCGTCGCCGGTTCCATCGATCGCGAAAGCATAGCGCGCATCGGCGATGGTGTGGGTTGCGAAGCCGCCATCGCGGGTGTAGCCGGTGAAAAGCGGGCGGTCGCACAAATTCTCCATGCCGAGTCGGCAATAACGGCAAACGCCGCAGGTGTACCCCAACCAGGGGATTCCGACGCGGTCACCAATCTCATGACCGGTCACGCCGAGACCCATCAGGTCGATGCGGCCGACGATTTCATGGCCTGGGATGATCGGATAGCGGATGCCGGGAAGTTCCGAATCAACGACATGGAGGTCGGTGCGGCAAACCCCACACGCACTGATTTTGACGCGGATCTCTCCGTCGCCAGGGATTGGATCGTCGCGCTCGTTTATCAGGAGCTGTGTGCCTGGAGCCGAGAGCACCATCGCGCGCATGGAAACCTCCCTAAGGCCAAGGTATGTCCGATCCGCTTGGAAAGTAACTCCGGTATTTATTGCAGTGCAATGGCCACCTCTGTTTGACCTCGATCAAAACATTCCCGCTTGCGGGTGGTGAGATAACGTCGCTCAGAGGTCATTGTTTGGAGGACCAATCATGATGAAGTCGCTCATCCCTATAGGACGGGATAGTTCCCTGGCACGTACCGAAGCAAATCCGTTGGCGGCGTTGCAGCAAGAGATGGACCGGCTGTTCGATGGCTTCAGCAGGAGCTTTGCCGGTCTCTCGTCACGGACGCTGATGCCCAGCATGGATCTTGCCGAGACGGACAAGGAGATTGAATTGACCGCGGAACTGCCCGGCATGGAGGAGAAAGACGTACAGTTGAACGTCGTGGACAATCATTTGACGATTCGCGGCGAGAAGAAAAACCAGCGAGAGGAAAAAGAAAAGGACTATCATCTTGTCGAGCGGACCTACGGTTCCTTCGTGCGAACTGTCGAACTGCCGCCGGGCGTGAACCTCGACAGCATCAAGGCAGTGATGTCGAAGGGTGTCCTGAAGGTCACGGTACCGAAGCCAGCACCCGCGCAGGCCAAAACAATCGAAGTCAAAACGGCAGCCTGATTTGAGAATCCGGCGCGCACGGCATGTACTGCGCGCGCCCGAGCCACAGCCCGCTCTAAGCCAAATGCAGCAAAATTGGGTGACATCTTGTATCAATTTCTCGAACAGTCCGTCGACCGTTACATGACACGCAAGGTCAAGACGGTATCGTCCGATGTCACGATGGACGAACTCAACGATCTGTTCGCCAGCGATGATTTTAATGCCTATCCGGTCGTCGACCAACTGGAGGTCGTTGGCCTGGTGACAAAGTTCGATTTCCTCAAATGTTTTGCCCTTACGCTGAGCTCGATGGTGCCGCGTTATGACGAACTCATGAAACGAACCGTTTCCGATGTGATGATCCACGAATTTATCTATGTGAGCGCAACGACGAAGTTGGTGCGCGTGTTGCAGTTGATGGTCGAGCACCGGCTTCGCAGTATTCCCGTTATGGGTACGGGCCAGCATCTGGTCGGCATCATCTCGCGCGAGGATGTCATGCGAGCTTTGCGAGACTGCACCCGTGGCGAGCAGCGTGCCCTGTAAAATCAAAGCTGCCTGATGCGCCGCAAGAAGCCATCAAGATTGCAGCGCAGGCGCCTTTCGGCGTGAAGGGTCCATGTCGACTTATCGATTGAATAGTCTGCTTGCCCCGGGTTCGGTGGCGTTGGTCGGTGCGAGTACGCGCCGCGGCTCGGTCGGGCAAGCGATTATAAAAAACATACGCGCATCCCAGTTTGAAGGCCCATTCGGCGTTGTCAATTCGCACTACCCGGAGATTGTCGGTATGCCGACGGTTAACCGTTTGGCGGACTTACCGTTTGTACCGGAGCTTGTGATTATCACGACGCCTGCGCGAACGGTTCCTGAGATCGTTGCCGAAGCCGGACAGCTCGGCGCCGCTGGAGCCATCATTGTCAGCGCTGGTCTCGGCCACGGAGCGGGCTCAGTGGCGGAAGCTGCCGATCATGCGGCGCGCGCGCACCGTATGAGGCTGATCGGGCCCAATTGCCTCGGAATATTGATGCCGAAGGTCAATCTGAACGCGAGCTTCGCGGCTCATATGCCGCGCGCGGGCAATCTGGCGCTGATCTCTCAATCCGGTGCGATCGCCACCGGGATGGTCGATTGGGCCGCGCATCGTAGTGTCGGATTTTCTGGGGTCGTATCGGTTGGTGACCAGCTTGACGTCGATATCGCCGATCTGTTGGATTTCTTTGCGCTCGATACCGATACCAAGGCGATTCTGATGTACATCGAGGCGGTCAAGGACGCCCGGAAATTCATGTCGGCGGCGCGGGCGGCGGCGCGGGTCAAGCCGGTTGTCGTCGTCAAATCCGGACGAATGGCGCAGGGAGCCAAGGCGGCGGCAACCCATACCGGTGCGCTTGCCGGTTCGGATGCCGTCTATGATGCGGCGTTCCGTCGCGCCGGCATACTGCGTGTGTTCGATCTCCGTGAACTGTTCGATTGTGCGGAGACGCTGAGCCGACTCAAATTTTCGTCTGGGAAGCGGCTGGCCATGCTCACCAATGGCGGCGGTATCGGTGTTCTTGCGGTCGATCGGCTTGTCGAGTTGGGAGGAATTCCGGCGGCGCTCAACCCTGTCGTCAAACAACGTCTCGACGCCGTTTTGCCGGCGGCCTGGTCCGGCTCCAATCCGGTCGATATCATTGGCGACGCCGATCCGGCCCGTTACGTGGCGGCGCTCGAGATTCTGTTGCAGGATGGCGATAGCGATGCTGTCCTTGTCATGAATGTGCAAACGGCGATTGCAGATTCGAGCGACATTGTTGCGGCCGTCACCAGCGCCGTGGGCACAGATCGGCAGAAGCACGCTGTCCCCGCAAAGCCGGTACTGGCGGTATGGGTTGGCGCGGAGGAAACGATTTCGAGAACATTTTCCGATGCCGGCATTCCCGACTATCCGACGGAAGACGACGCCGTGCGCGGATTCATGTATCTCGTTCATCACCGCGAGGTGGTCGAATCGCTGGCTGCTGTTCCACCGAGCTTGCCGCATGAGTTCGTGCCGGATACCGAGGCGGCGCGGCGAATTGTTGAGCCGGCGGTGGCGGAGGGCAGGCGGTGGCTCGATCCTATTGAAGTTATGGGTGTCCTGAACGCTTACGGGATTGCCAGCGTGCCGACGCGGGTGGCTGCCAATGCCGAGGAGGCTGCGGCTCAGGCGGAGTCGTGGTTTGCACAAGGCGCCACCGTCGTTCTTAAGGTGCTTTCGCGCGACATCTCGCACAAGTCCGATGTCGGCGGCGTCGTTCTCAATCTCACGAGCGCCGATTCGGTTCGCGCCGCCGCCGTCAGCATTTTTGCGAATGCCAAAGCGAAGCGTCCGGATGCGAAGCTTGATGGCTTCATGGTGCAGCCGATGGTCCTGCGGCCGAAGGCTCGTGAACTCATCCTGGGGATCGCCAACGATCCGACGTTCGGCTCCGTCATCGTTTTCGGTCACGGAGGCACGGCCGTGGAAGTGATCAACGACAAGGCGCTGGTCTTGCCGCCGCTCGATCTCGAGCTCGCGCGTGATCTCGTTGGGCGCACCAGCGTCTCACGGCTGTTGCGCGCCTATCGCGATGTGCCTGCCGTCAAACAAGACGAAATACCGCTGACGTTGGTGAAGCTGGCACAACTCGCGGCAGATATTCCCGAGATCGACGAACTGGACCTCAATCCGCTACTCGCCGATGAGACCGGCGTTCTTACGGTCGATGCTCGTATCGCGGTGGGGCCTCCGGTACGAAAATTTGTCGGCCCGGGCAATGCCAACTTTGCTGTTCGGCCGTATCCGTCGCAATGGCTGCGGCATCTTGAACTGAAGGACGACTGGCGAATCATGGTCCGGCCGATTCGGCCTGACGACGAGCCGTTGATTCACGAATTCTTGCGCCACGTCACCAAGGAGGACCTGAGGCTCCGGTTCTTTGCGGCCATGAAGCAGTTCAGCCACGAATTTGTTGCGCGGCTGACGCAACTCGATTACGCGCGCGCAATGGCTTTCGTGGCCTTCGACGAGGCCACCCACGAGATGGTTGGCGTCGTCCGCATCCACTCGGATTCGATTTATGAATCCGGCGAGTACGCCATATTGCTTCGCTCGGATTTGAAGGGTAGGGGGCTCGGTTGGGCGTTGATGCAATTGATCATCGATTACGCCAAATCCGAAGGACTGAAGCACATTGCCGGCGATGTGCTATCGGAAAATACGGTCATGCTCGCGATGTGCCGCGATCTCGGCTTCGAGATCGCGAACGATCCCGTCGAGCATGACATTTGCCATGTCAGGCTTGCGCTTTAGCCAAGGCATATCCTGTAGCGTCCAATCATTCATTGTATCACAGGTGAGCGACCGACCTGACGCGATAGGTGTGCATGGTGCCTCCTTCGTTGATTGAGACGTATTCACCAGGCACGAAACGCTCGTCCTCGAAGTGATAGCCGGCTTCGTCGGGCAGGTTGCTCGCGCTGTCGTAATGGAATGCCCAGGTGCCGCCGGGGCGGTGAACGAGATGACCTACATCGTCGTCATCCCCGTCCGGCCGCAAACGTGTCACGCGACAGGCTTCGCGATGCTCTTTCCATGATTTGGGGTCGATGCGGCCGTCGGAGGCGAGCGGGGCGATAACGATGTAGCCGACGCCGCTATCTCCTTCGGGGTGACCTGGTTCGCGCGCCAGCTCAAGGTGAATCTGCCGGAACTGCAGCGGCAGAGATGTATTTAGGATCGGCTTGAGATTCATGACCATAATCCTCGCGTTTGATGGCCTTTCGACCGACGAGCCAACCTAGTGCTCCGTCGTGATTGATAATCCGGAGTCCTGTCCAGGGTTCGGCTTGGTCAGGCTGCGGATGATGGTTGTAACGAACCGGTTGGAAATCTATGCGGGCGCCAGTTCGTGCCGTTGACTTGCATCAAATGTCTTCGACGAGCTGCTGTGATGCCGGTTTGAGGCAGGTCAACGTCCATTCCCGAGTCCAGTTTATGGAGGAGGCAGCGAGCTGGAGATTTGCATTTGGCGACGGCACCCCAATTGGCGGTCACATCGAGGGACGATACGGTCGAATTGCGCCCGGACGGTTCTTGGATCGCGGCGAATGTCACCGTCTTGGAAGCGCTCGCGGGCGCCGTCACGCCGCAGGTCGAGCGGGCGAAGTTCTTGAAAATGGATATGAGCGGCCTGAGCGAACTCGATACGTTGGGAGCGTGGTTGCTCGAAAAATTGTCGCGGCGAATGGCGTCTACCGATCATCCGATCGAAGTCGTCGGGGTCTCGGAAAACTACGCTGGCCTGATCGAGGAAGTCCGGCATGTAAACCGGCACAATCCTCCGGCACCCAAGGTACGCAATCCCGTGATTGCCAAAGTGGAGGAGATTGGCCGCTCTGCCTGGGGTTCCAAAGAAGATGTGGCCGTGTTCTTGCAAATGCTCGGTTCACTTTGCAGCGCATTGGTCGGCATCATTCGCAGGCCGCGCTCGCTGCGGCTCACTTCGCTGGTCTATCAATTGTATCGGGTCGGTTGGCAGGCGATCCCCATCATCCTGCTCATCACGTTTCTGATCGGCGCGATCATCGCTCAGCAGGGCATCTTTCATTTTCGCAAGTTCGGCGCCGATTCCTATGTCGTCGATATGGTCGGAATTCTCGTGCTGCGCGAACTCGGCGTGCTGATTGTCGCGATCATGGTCGCCGGCCGGTCCGGCAGCGCCTACACCGCCGAGCTCGGCTCCATGAAAATGCGTGAGGAGATTGATGCGCTCTCCACCATGGGGCTCGATCCGGTCGTCGTTTTGATCCTGCCGCGCGTTATCGCGTTGATTGTCGCGTTGCCGATTCTGACGTTCATCGGATCAATGGCCGCGCTGTACGGCGGCGGCTTGGTGGCGTGGTTCTACGGCGGTATGGGTCCGGCTATTTTCATAGCGCGGCTGCGCGACGCCGTTTCCGTGACGCATTTCGAGGTCGGCATGATCAAGGCGCCGTTCATGGCCCTGGTGATCGGCATCGTCGCCTGCAGCGAAGGCCTGCGCGTCAAGGGCAGTGCCGAATCGCTCGGCAAACAGACGACAACCTCGGTGGTGAAGTCGATCTTCCTGGTGATCGTGCTCGATGGATTGTTCGCGGTGTTCTTCGCGTCGATTGGAATGTAGCGATGGATGCATCGGTGGGGCGATTTGCAATTCGGGTCAGCGATCTTGTCGTTGGCTTCGGGCGCCGCGTCGTCATCGACCATCTCTCGCTCGATGTGCGCCGTGGCGAGATCCTCGGCCTGGTCGGCGCCTCTGGCGGCGGCAAGTCGGTGCTGATGCGAACCATTATTGGCCTGATCCCGCGACAAAGCGGCGAGATCGAGGTGATGGACGCCAAGATCGGGTTGACCCACGATCGCGGAACGCAGATGGCGGCAGGTCGATGGGGCATCCTGTTTCAGCAAGGTGCGCTATTTTCTTCGCTCACCGCGCGGCAGAATATCCAGTTCCCGTTGCGTGAAAACCTTGTGCTGTCGGATGCGTTGATGGACGAGATTGCGACAGCGAAGCTGGAAATGGTCGGCTTGACCCCGGAGGATGGCGACAAGTTTCCCTCCGAACTGTCGGGCGGCATGACCAAGCGCGTGGCGTTGGCGCGGGCGCTGGCGCTCGACCCGGCGATCGTTTTTCTCGACGAGCCGACCTCCGGCCTCGATCCGATCGCGGCGGGTGATTTCGATGCCCTGATCAAGACCTTACAGAAAACCCTTGGGCTGACGGTGTTCATGGTCACCCATGACCTCGCGAGCCTGAATACCGTCTGCGACCGCGTCGCGGCGCTGGCGGACGGTAAGATTGTCGCCATTGGGCCGATGCGCGAGCTGCTCCAATCCGAACATCCGTGGGTGCGGGCCTACTTCCATGGCAAGCGCTCGTTGATGCTGCAACCGAAAGCGAGTTGAGCGATGGAAACCCGTGCTCCCTTTGTCATCGTCGGTGCTTTCGTGCTGGCTGCCATCGCCGCGGTGTTCGGCTTTGTTTACTGGCTGCACAACACTGGCGGTCTCGGCCCGCGAACGACCTTTCACGTGCAATTCGAGGGCTCGGTTCCCGGCCTTCTTGTTGGTGCGGCGGTGCTTTTCAACGGCATTCGTGTTGGCGAGGTGACCGATCTCAGCCTGGCGCCGGATAATCCGCGGCGCGTCAATGCGGCGATCGCCGTGACATCGACGACGCCAGTGCGACCCGACACAAAAGTTGGTCTCGAATTTCAGGGCCTGACTGGCGTACCGGTTGTTGCGTTGGAAGGTGGTGAGAAGCTCGGCGGTCCCGGCCCAGTCCCGACCTTGATCGCGGACGCCGGGGCGGGACAGAGCATGACTCAGGCTGCGCGCGATGCATTGCGTCGGGTTGATGCGGTGCTGGCGGAAAATTCGGAGCCGTTGAAAACCACGATCGCCAACCTACAGGTGTTTTCCGAAGGCCTGGCCCGCAATACCGGTAAGCTTGATGGCATCGTGGCTGGCCTTGAGCGGATGACGGGCGGTGGCGCCACCCCAGGGCGGAAGGTCACTTATGACCTTCGTGCCGCCCAGACGTTTCCCGGCATACCCCGCAAGACTCTCAAGGGGGAAGTGGTTATTCCGGAACCGACGGCGGTGATCATGCTGGACACACAGCGATTCCTATTCTCTCCGGCCAAGGATTATCCGGGTTTCGCCGAGGCGATGTGGGCTGACAGCATTCCAAAGCTGCTACAGGCGAAACTGCTTGAGAGCTTCGAAAATTACGACATCGCCCATGCGCCACTGCGCTCAATGGATGGAGTGCAGGCGGATTATCAACTCCTGATCGACATCCGGCGCTTCCAGATCGCGACCGATCCCGAACCGGTCGCTGATATCGGATTGTCGGCGCGAATCCTGAACAAGGACGGCAAGGTCGTGGCGGCGCGATTATTCCAGGACACGCAGAAGCTTGACACAATCGAGCCCGCGGCGGCCAGCGCAGCGTTCAACGATGCATTTGGGCGGATCGCCAAGGATATGATCGCGTGGACCGTTAAGGCATTGTAGAGCGCACGTTCACGGCCGGGATTCGCGGCGGCGTGCGATTGCAGGGTTTGACGAGCGCTCAGGGTCGGCGCCGCACTTTCTTTGACCTAGATCAGCATCGTGGCGAACCAGCTCCGTAACCTGCGTAATCTGAAAGGGTGGTTTGGAAATGAGGGAGCGCAATGATGGCATCGACCACAAAAGACCATAACGAGACTTGCACGCGATGTGGCTCACGCTTGATCCATCTTGAGTGGGAGGAGCGTCTGAATCCGCGCGAGGTTCAACATCTTTGGAAATGCCTTGAATGCAGGAAAGAGTTCATCACTCTGGACGCCTCTGACGAGGAGAGCGCAACCAATGCGGAGATCATCGAACCGTTTTTTACGAGTCTTGTGGTCGAATAGACGGTCGAGCAAAGTCAACCAACATTGGCGAGTCAATGAACTCATCGTACTCACCTGCTTCAATGATGATACAAAAAATACGAAACCTGGTGACTGACTGGACGTAAGCGTGATGCCATGGGAGGGAGTGATTGCTGCTCCACACTATGCCCTGGTGAAGTGAGGGACGGTGGATTGCATCCCTATGCCATTTTGAAGTGAGCAAAGAGCCAGATTTTTACCTGATCCATAACGAAAGCGAGGACAATCGCCGCCAAAAAAATGCCTGCGGCGATTTCTGGTGCAAGCGGTGTCATTAATATTCCTCCAAGTGCCAATGTACCGATGATCATTACATCCGCGATGCTTGACGCGATCACCAGCACACTCGCCGCGAAGACCACAGCCGTTTGCGCTCGCGGACGACATAAAAGACGGCTTGCCCGTTTAATGCGAGAATGACCAGTGTCATCGTTCGCAGCGTATCAATGTCGAGGTGCAGGACCAGCGAACCGAAGCTCAGGAGAGCGACGCAGAAGGCGAGATCGAACAGCCCCAGGACAATGCCGACAATCGTCAGCGTATCGATCCGCCAGGCGTTTGGCCTCGGCGAGGGACGGACGTTATCGGTGGTCGACGACATCGCCAGAAAATCGCCGGTCATCATCGAAATGACCATGAGCGTCGGCGTCAAGATCGCGTGCTTGGTCAGTATCAGGCCGAATCCGAGAAACAACACCTGCCGAGACTTGTTAACAATCGATCGCAGTGCGTAGGTCAGGATGCGCTGGAATGTGATCCTGCCTTCCCGAACGGATGCGACTATCCCCGTCAGTCCCGGCTCGGTCAGAACGATGCCCGTGGCCGACTTGGCGACATCGGTGGCGGTGGAAACGGCGATGCCGATTTGGGCCTGACGCAGTGCCGGCGCGTCATTCGCGCCATCCCCGCACATGCCAACGGTATGGCCGGCATTCTGGAACGCCTTGACTAGGCGAAACTTGTCTTCGGGAAGTACACCGGCGAAAACGGAAAAATCGTCCGGCCCAACGGACTCGGGAATCTCGCCGGGGAGGCTAACCGCGCCGGTAAGGCCGACCGCGTCGGCGACGAAGGCGGCGGTCGTGGCCGCATCCCCCGTCACCATGACAGTGTGGACCCCGAGCGTCCGCAAGTGATCGATCATCGGCTTCGAATCCCTACGCGGGGGATCGCTCAGTGCGACGATTCCGACGACACGCATGGCGCCGTCGGTTCCGATCGCGACCCCGAGAACCCGGTGGCCGCGCCTTTCCAGTTCGTTGGCTGCCAGCTCCGCTTCTGGCGAGGGTTGTGACAGCCCGTGAACCACCGCAAAGGCGCCTTTGACGATGCGAAGCGCCTTGCCGTCATGATCGACAGCGCGCGCTTCCGACATTTTTGTCCCTGGATCGAACGGCACGAGTTTGATGACCTTCAGAAACGTGGCGTCTGTCTGCTGCAGGTTTGCGGCGGCTCGAACCGCGGCATCGACGGGATCCTGCCCGCCCTCGGCACTGGCAAGGGCAGCCAGGGCCAGGATGCGGGTTTCATCGAAACCAGGCATTGGATGGATGGCGGCCACGGCGAGCTCGTTGCGCGTCAACGTACCGGTCTTGTCGATGCACAGGACATCGAGGCTCGCGGCTTCATCGACCGCGGAGAGTCGGGTCGGAAGTACACCCGCCCGGGTAAGGGCCTGCGCTCCGATCGCTGTTGCGAGTGTAAATGTTGCGGGCAGCGCCACAGGCACCGAGGCGAGAACGGATATCAGTACCAAGGGAATGGCTTCGGACAGCGGCATGCCGATTTCGTAGGCGTAGATCATCAGCAGCACGGTGACGGCACCATTAAAGCCTGCAAGATTGCGCACAACCCGAAACACCGCCTTCTGCTGCGTGCTGACGACGTAGGCGGTGCGAACGAGTTCCGCGGTACGCCCGAATTTGGTGTGCACCCCGGTGGCCACCACCTCGGCCACGGCTTCGCCGCGCCGGACCAGGGCGCCCGCATAGGTATTGGTGCCTGATCCCGCCTCGACCGGCAGGGACTCGCCGGTGAGCATGGATTGATCGAGCAGGATGAAACCGTTGTGTATCTGGACGTCAGCAGCGACCACGGTACCCAGGGAGAGCTTGACGATATCTTTCGGGACCAATTCGGCGGCCGATATAGTTATCCAGGCGCCGTCACGCAGAACCGACGCGTTCAGCGCAAGCCGTGACTTTAGCGCCGCAATCGTCGACTGAGCCCGGCTCTCGTGAAAGAATCCGATGGCGGTATTGAATACGAGAAGTGCCGCGATAATCGAACCTTCGACATATTCACCGAGCGCCAGTTGCGGGACGATGGCGATCTCAAGCAGGACAGAGACTGGCGCCAGGAATTTGCCAAGGACCAGCCGCAGCGGATGAACGGCGACATCGGGGGTCGCATTCGGGCCAAGCTGGGCGCGAATACGGCCGGCCTCAGCGGTGGAAAGTCCCTCTGCCGATCGTTCCATGGCTTTGCGGGCCGTCGCGGGAGTTCTTACCGGTTCCAGTAACAGAACCCGGGGGCCAACTCTTGGCCCGAGTTGCTATCATTTAAGCTCTGCGGTTGTTTATTGCGTTTGATATTGCTCAATACCCTCCGCTCGCGCAGTGCCAAACATTTCAAAAGAAGCGGCACCGGTTGGCGGAGAAGACTTTGCAGCGCCTAACTGAAAATGTGGACGAGAAATTGCCTGCGACCGTACAGGCCCCAGATGATGTTGCGCTCAAAATGAAAGTCCTCGTCCGGTCGTCGGTACAAGAAATTTACCGGCGACCGTGCCTTTTGTGCGCACTTGGAACGTCCGGCGGCTGCGATTCTCAATCGCGCTCCTTGTCGGTCTTTTAGCTGCTGGCGGAGGTGGCTTCTATTGGTGGAAGCATGTCCAGTCGCAACTGCCGGCCGGCATCAGCTGGGGCAACGGCCGGCTGGAAGCCGACGAGATCGATATCGACACCAAATTTCCGGGCAGGATCGCGGAACTGCGTGTCGACATCGGCGACATGGTCACCGCGGGACAGGTTGTCGCCCGCATGGATACGAGGGATCTTCAGGAATCGCTCAAGAAGTCCCAGGCGCAGGTCAATCAGGCGCAGCGCGCGATCGAGGAAGCCAACGCCAATCTGGAGCAGCAGCGTACGCAGCAAACGCTGGCTGCGCAGGAATTGGACCGGACACAGGCCTTGCTTAAAAACGGCTGGGCGACAAAAGAACTGTTCGATCAGCGGAAGCAGGCCCTCGATGCTGCCAATGCAGCCTTGAGAGCCGCAACGGAGCGCGTCGCCCAAACCGAGCGCGCGCTCGAAGCCTCCGAACATGACGTGGGGCTCTACACGGTCAACATCAACGACAATGATCTGGCGGCCCCGCGCGACGGCCGGATTCAATATCGAATCGCGAATATCGGCGAGGTGCTTCCAGCGGGCGGCAAGGTGTTTACGATGCTGGACATCTCCTATGTCTACATGGACATCTATCTGCCCGCACCGGAAGCAGGAAAGGTCAAGGTCGGCACGGATGCTCGGATCCTGCTCGACGCCTACCCGACCGCGCCGATTCCGGCGAAGGTCTCGTTTCTCGCGAGCCATGCGCAGTTCACGCCGAAAACGGTAGAGACCCAAAGCGAGCGCGACAAACTCATGTTTCGCGTTCGTGTGCGGATCGACCCCGACCGTTCGCGTGATCATGCGCAGTCGGTGCGCAGTGGACTGCCGGGGGTGGCCTATGTCCGTGCTAATCCGGACGTTGCCTGGCCCAGAAACCTGCAAGGCTCGCCATGAACGAGCGGAGCCGACCGGTTGTTGTCCTCGACAAGTGCGAACGGGCGACATGTCCCACGGCTGGCCGATATCATGAGTGCCGCGCAGTTGCGACATATCAAACTCTGGTTTGCTGGCGAGTCTTCGAATTGGGAACTCGCCGCTTACGAACTTCGGCAGTTCAGGGCGAGCCTGATCGAAGCAGCTGTGCTGTATCCGGACATTCCGGTGACGAATGTTACAACGATGGCAATACCCATTCAGGCCGTCGCCGATGCCATTAAGGCAAAAGACAATCGCGCGTTCAAAAACACATTCGGTTCACTGACAGCCGGCTGCAATACCTGCCATCAGTCGATGGGACATGGCTATATTGTCATGAGGGTGCCGACTGCGTCACCGTTCAGCGATCAGGTATTCTCGCCTCAAGACAAGCGTAGATAGGTGGTGGACTATCAGATCGGTGAGATCGCCGCCTACGTCAAGACGTTGAAGGCGGCGAGATAGCGGCTGGACACGTCATAATCCCGGGCTCGCGGAGTCGGCGCGCATCGCTGATCGGTTGGGATCCATTGAACGAGCGGTAAGCCTGATATGGCCGCCAGCTATTGTTAGTGTTCTTCTGTCTTGTGGCCTTCGATCAGATGCCACGTATGACGAGCGATCATCAAATCTTCGTTCGTAGGAATGACCCAGGCGTGGGTTTTGCTTCCGGACGTCGTGATCATGGCAGCGCCTGCGACGTTCGCTGCATCGTCCAATTCGACGCCGAGCCAGCCGGCTTGTTCGCACACACGACGACGAATTTCGGGAGCGTGTTCGCCGATGCCAGCGGTGAAAACCAGCGCGTCCAGCCCGCCAAGGGCGGCGGCAAGCGACCCCAACTCTCGACTGGTTCGATACACGAATAGGTCAACGGCATTGGCGGCGAGGGGATCGTTGCTGGCCAGCAGGGTTCGCATGTCGTCGCTGATGCCGGATACGCCCAGCAAGCCCGACGAATGATAGAGCAGGTCACTTACGGCCTGTCGTGTCATGCCTTTCTCCTGCATCAGGTAAAGAACGACACCCGGGTCGAGATTGCCGCATCGGCTGCTCATGGGAAGGCCATCGAGCGTGGAGAAACCCATGGTCGTTGCGATGCTTCGGCGCCGACGCATCGCGCACATGCTGGCTCCACTGCCAAGATGCGCAACAACGACACGGCCTTCGGCAATGATCGGGCCGAGCACGTCAGGAAGCACACCAGCAATATAGTCATAGGACAGACCATGAAATCCGTATCGCCGGACGCCCTGGGACGTGATCGCGCGCGGCAACGCGTAAGCCGCGGCTATCTCCGGCTGGGTAAGGTGAAAGGCGGTATCGAAACACGCGACCTGCGGCAAATCCGGGTGAAGCTTCGAGATCGCAACGATCGCCGCAAGATTATGGGGCTGGTG
Organism: Nitrobacter sp. NHB1; assembly: GCF_036964665.1. NCBI lineage: Bacteria > Pseudomonadati > Pseudomonadota > Alphaproteobacteria > Hyphomicrobiales > Nitrobacteraceae > Nitrobacter > Candidatus Nitrobacter laanbroekii. Next base: position 48,028 of record NZ_JBAMDA010000003.1, on the reverse strand, counting down.
GAGCGGCGCCAACGGAACGAGGCGGCGGAGTTCGTCGAGCACCGGCGAACTGATGCGGAGGGGGGCGCTATAGAGCGATCCACCATGCACCACGCGATGTCCGGCAGCGACCAGACGGTTGATCGGAAACTGGCGCTCCACCCAACCAAGGAGCGTGGCGAGCGCCTTCTTGTGGCTGGTCGCTTCTGTCAAGTACTGGTCGACCAGAGACGTTCCTGAACGGTCCTTTGCAACGAAATGCGCACGATGTCCGATGTCTTCGAATTCGCCGTCGCAGATCAGACCCTTGGGGTCCGGTCGTTTATGCCCTCCGAAGAGCGAGAATTTAATGCTGGACGAACCAGCGTTCAGGATCAGAATGGCATCGCTCATAACCTTGACCCTGACCTGAAGTGGGCAAGCAATTGGTGTTATGCGGTGACCGGAAAACGCTGCCAGATTGCCGTTTCCTTACGCGTGAGCGCGCGGCGCGATATCACCATATGGCCATTTCCAGTCCCGGATTTGTGGCATGTCCTCGCCGTGCTGGCGGACGTAGCGTGTATGCTCGAGCAATGCGTCACGGAACTGCTGCTTGACGGGCGCGGCGGCGATGCCAAGCGCGGGCACCCTCTCGATGACTTCAATCGCCAGATGAAAACGGTCGAGTTCGTTCAGAACCACCATGTCGAACGGCGTGGTCGTCGTACCCTCTTCCTCGAAGCCGCGAACATGCATTCCGGAGTGGTTCGCGCGATTATAGGTCAGTCGATGGATCAGGTTGGGATAGCCGTGATAGGCGAAGATCACGGGCTTGTCGCGCGTGAACATGCCGTCGAAATCGCGGTCGCTGAGGCCGTGTGGATGCTGGTCTTTCGGCTGCAACGTCATGAGGTCGACGACGTTGACGACGCGAATCTTCAGCGTGGGAAATGCTTTTCGCAGCAGATCCACGGCGGCCAGCGTTTCAAGCGTGGGCACATCGCCTGCGCAGGCCATGACCACGTCGGGTTCTAAGTCCTCGCGCTCGGTGCCTGCCCATGTCCAGATACCGATCCCGGCGTCGCAATGCGTCGCGGCCTGCTGCATGGTGAGCCACTGCGGTGACGGCTGTTTCCCGGCGACGATCACGTTGATGCGATCATAGGTGCGCAGGCAATGGTCGGTGATCCAAAGCAGCGTATTGGCGTCCGGTGGAAAATAGACGCGGACGATATCGGCCTTTTTGTTGACGACGAGATCGACGAAACCCGGATCCTGATGGCTGAAGCCGTTATGGTCCTGCCGCCAGACGTGCGATGTCAGGAGATAGTTGAGGGAGGCGATCGGGCGCCGCCAAGGCAGGCTGCGCGAGACCTTCAGCCACTTGGCGTGCTGGTTGAACATCGAATCCACGATGTGAATGAAGGCCTCGTAACAGGAGAACAAGCCATGTCGTCCGGTCAGTAGATACCCCTCGAGCCAACCCTGGCAAAGATGTTCGCTCAGTACCTCCATCACCCGGCCATCCTGGGCTAAATGAACATCGTAGGGTTCGATCCGCTCCATCCACACCCGCTCGGTGACATCGAACACCGCATCGAGACGATTCGATGCGGTTTCGTCCGGTCCCATCATCCGGAAATTTCGCGGTTCGGCGTTCAGCGATACGACCTCGCGGAGGAATTGTCCCATGACACGCGTTGCTTCGGCTTCGACGCCGCCGGGGCTCGGCACTTTCATCGCATAGGCGTGGAAGTCGGGCAACTTGAGCTCGCGTTTCAGCAAGCCGCCATTGGCGTGCGGATTGGCGCCCATCCGACGGTTGCCGGACGGAGCGAGCGCCTGCAGTTCGTCGCTCAACCGGCCGTTCTCATCGAATAGCGTTTCCGGTTGATAGCTCCGCATCCACTGCTCAAGCAGTTGCAGATGGTCCGGATTGCCGCGAGGGTTGGCGATCGGTACCTGATGGGCACGCCAGAAACCCTCGACCTTCAAGCCGTCGACTTGCTTTGGTCCGGTCCAGCCTTTGGGACTTCGCAGCACGATCATCGGCCATTGTGGGCGCGCGACCGTGGCGCGCTCGTCCCGCGCGGCTTTCTGGATGGCATGGATTTTGTCGAATGCAGTGTCGAGAGTCGCCGCCATCAGGCGGTGCATCGTGGCGGGATCATCACCTTCGACGAACAGCGGCTCATGGCCATAGCCGAGGAAAAGACTTCTGACCTCGTCATCATTCATCCGGCCGACCACCGTCGGATTGGCGATCTTGTAGCCATTGAGGTGCAGGATCGGCAGCACCGCGCCGTCATGCGCCGGATTGAGGAATTTGTTGGAATGCCAGGAAGCGGCGAGGGGGCCGGTTTCGGCTTCGCCGTCGCCGACCACGCAGGCGCAGATCAGATCGGGATTGTCGAATGCGGCGCCATAGGCATGGACCAGCGCGTAACCGAGTTCGCCGCCCTCGTTGATGGAGCCCGGCGTTTCCGGCGCGGCATGGCTCGGAATCCCGCCGGGAAACGAGAACTGGCGAAACAGTTTACGCAGGCCATCTGCGTCGCGGCCGATATCGGGATAGATGTCGCTGTAGCTGCCCTCGAGATAGGTGTTCGCGACCATGCCTGGACCGCCATGGCCGGGGCCGCAGACGTAGATGATGTCGAGGTCGCGCGCACGGATAACGCGATTGAGATGGGCGTAGATGAAGTTAAGTCCCGGCGTAGTGCCCCAGTGTCCGAGCAGCCGAGGCTTGATGTGCTCAGGCCGCAGTGGCTCGCGCAGAAGGGCGTTGTCGAGCAGGTATATCTGACCTACCGACAAATAATTGGCGGCGCGCCAGTACCGATCGAGCAATTCCAGATCGTGGGCCATCGGATCGGCATCGTGTGCATTGTCGGTTCGCATGATAACGTCTCCCGGACAAACATGAGGTAACAGAGGCGAGCGCTTGTCCAGCCGCTATTTCTAATTATGGAAAGATACACATCGATTGTGCTGAGATAGCGTCAGCCAACATCGCGGAAAGTGCGCCGATGAGGGGCGGCTTGAACCTGGCGGAAGGGCCGGCGCCCCTTCCGACCTGCTTGGTGTGCCGGCTTCATTCACAACCGGAAGCCCACTGATGTGTTGCTGCAACATTGTGCTGGCGGCGTCGACCACGGAAGTGTCGGATGTGACTTCTCGACAGGTGAATATGCGTCATGCTTCCTCGCATTCGGCAGCGCGGATCACTCCAGGGATTTCAGAAACATGATAAAATCGTTGATCTGGTCAGGTTCGAATTGGAATTGCGGCATGCTGGGATGTCCAGTCATGATCCCTTCAGCGAGGGCTTCCTCAAGCGTCTCGACAGGATAGCGCTTGTGCAAGTTACGAAATGGTGGCGCAATCCGAAGCGGGCTGGGACTCACCTTGTCGATTGCGTGACATCCCGCGCAATAAAGCAGCGCCAGGCGTCGACCTTGCTCGACACTGGCGGCTTCCACGCGTTGCGACAGCCCTAGGGTGACGATCAGGGCCAAGGCGAAAAGCGACGATGAGTTAGCAGCGCGCATTGTTTTTCCTGAAGCAAAAATTGAATCTGGCAGTCACCCTAATAGAACGCGGCCCAGTCTTGTTGACTTAGGTCAAGGCGTCGACGCCTGAAATCTGCGGTTTTGCTTTGAGGTACGTCAATTCGACCTCATATCCGTATCCTATCATTTTCATACACACCCCGATTGGGAGAAAGTTATATGATCAAAGATATCATTCTCCACCTGGAACGCGATCCATCCCGGGACATCGTTCGCGATTTTGCTGCTTCGACAGCCGAGATGTTCGCCGCCCATCTGACTGGGGTCTCGTTTGCCTTTGCGGCGAGCATTCCCAACTATATTGTTCCGAATTTCCCTGCAGGTGTTCTTGCCGACCTGCTTTCCGAAAGTGAAACAGCGGCACGCGGTGCAATTGACCGCTTTGAGGCGGCCATGAAGCGCGGCGGTCTTTCGGTCGAACCGCGGTTGGTCTTGCGGACCGAATTCGGACCGCCTAGGACGTTTTCGGAGATGGCGCGGTGTTTCGATCTAAGCATCATTATGCAATCGGACCATGATAATGGCATCAATAACAGCGTTCTGATCGAAGCGACGTTGTTTGAGTCTGGTCGGCCGCTCATAGTCGTTCCTTACATTCAGCAGGCCGGGTTGATGCTCGATCGGGTCGTGTGCTGTTGGGATGGAAGTCGCGCCGCAGTGCGTGCCATCAATGATGCGCTACCGTTGTTGAGGAAAGCCAAAGCCGTCGAATTGTTTATCGTCGAGAATAAGAAGACCGCTAATGAGAGCGTCATTGGCGGTATTGAAATCGGCAGACATCTCGCCCGCCACGATATCAAGATCGAAGTGATAAGGTCGCCTGCCGCTGATATCGATGTACCGAATACTATTCTATCGCATGTTGCTGACTGCTCGGCGAACTTGCTTGTGATGGGCGGCTACGGGCATTCTCGTCTGCGCGAATTCGTACTTGGCGGAGCAACGCTTGGAATACTGTCGGCGATGACGGTCCCTGTTTTCATGTCACACTAGGCGGGTGGCGGTGAGGTTAGGGCGACCGCGGTTCAATTTCATATCCCGTGTCGCGCGGGAAATGATGCGGTTGGCGGTGATGTCCGGACCGTCTGTGCGAGAGCCTACGGAACAGGCTCGAACCACGTTCCGGATTCTCTGATCCGATCGGGTCCGTGGAGACAGCAAGATGGGGATTGCGCATGGGACGGTATTCCGACGGATCTCGCGATCGTTACATCAGGCCTCCCAGACCCAACGAGGAGTTTTGGAGCGAAAGCAACGAAGCCCTTCTGCGTGATCTTGCGACCCAAAAGGAAGGAATGACCGGCGCGGAAGCAAAACGGCGACTGTCTCGCTATGGTCCAAATCTCTCCGTGCTGAACATCCGGCGAAGTCTCATCATCAAGTTCGTCAGGCGAATCGCGGAGCCGCTGATTGCCATTCTTCTTATCGCCGCATTGATATCCGGCGCGGTGGGCGATTGGCGGAGCCTTATCGTTATTGTCTTGATTGTCCTGTTCTCCATCGCACTCGATGTGTTTCAGGAGCAAAAGGCGGAGAACACTGTTGAGGCGCTGAAACGTTCCGTTGCTGTTACGGCGTCGGTCTTGCGCGACGGGCGGCCTGTTGAGCTTGCGGTACCGGATATCGTCCCCGGAGACGTGGTCGAGCTTCGCGCGGGTGATCTGGTGCCGGCTGACGGTATCGTGCTTCGGAGCCGGGGAGCGCTGGCCAATGAAGCGATCCTGACTGGCGAGGCTTACCCGACGGAGAAGCGGTGCGGTCCGTGCGATGCCAAGTCGCCGGCGGACGCCTTCAACGCGCTGTTCAGCGGAACGAGTCTTGTTGGCGGAGCAGCCGTAATGCTTGTCGTCGCTACGGGCGGTGCGACACGCTTCGGCGCCATCGCAGCTTCGCTTCAGGACAAGGTCGCGCCGACAGCCTTCGAACGCGGAGTGCACGCACTCGGGATGCTTATTCTGCGCTTGACCGGCTTTCTAGTGCTGTTCGTATTACTGACTCAGCTGATTAAACACGCACTTTCGCTAGAGAGTTTTTTGTTCGCGGTGGCGCTGGCTGTGGGCCTCACTCCCGAACTTCTGCCGATGGTCATGACGGTTACATTATCGCGTGGAGCCGTGCGAATGGCTGAAAGCAAGGTCGTTGTCAAGCGACTCTCGGCTATTCATGACCTTGGTGCCATGGACGTTTTGTGCACGGACAAGACGGGTACGCTGACCGAGGCCAAGATCATTCATGTTGGCAGTTTCGGTCCCGACGGAGCGAAGAGCGCCCGTGTCACAGATCTCGCTCGCCTGAACAGCCGTTTCGCGAGCGGCGTGCGTAGTAGTCTCGACGATGCAATCTTGTTTGAAATTCCGCCGCTTGCCGACGGGGTGATCTGTCTCGACGACCTGCCGTTCGATTTTGAGCGGCGGCGATCGTCGGTTCTTGTGTTGCGCGCCAATGTGCGCACGATGATTACGAAAGGAGCGCCGGAGGGACTGCTGCCCTTCTGCACACAAGTAGAAACGACAGATGGTTCAGTAGTGCCGCTTGACGACGCAACGAGATTAAAAATAGGTGAGCTCTTTGAGGAGAAAGGCCGGGAAGGGTTTCGTCTGCTGGGCGTCGCCTGGCGGGAGATTGGAACCGACGGCGACCGGATCGGTATCGGCGACGAAAGAGACCTCGTTTTTGCCGGGTATGCAGCTTTTCTCGACCCACCAAAGGCGTCGGCGACCAAAGCTGTCGACGATCTGATTCAAGCCGGGGTTTGTGTAAAAATTGTTTCCGGAGATGCGGCGCCTGTCGTTTTGCATCTCGTCAACACGCTTGCACTTCCAGCACGCGGATTACTCTCAGGGGACGAGATGCCCTTGATGACCGATGCGGCGCTTACTGCGCGCGTGGCTGAAACGGATATCTTCGTTCGCATTTCACCGGACCAAAAGATGAGGATCGTACGTGCGTTGCGCCGGAACGGGTATACCGTCGGCTTTTTGGGCGACGGAATCAATGATGCGCCAGCTATCCATGTCGCCGATGTCGGCGTCTCCGTTGATGGTGGCACGGACGTGGCGCGTGCGGCAGCCGACATTATTCTTCTTGCTCCGGATCTCGGCGTGCTGGCCGCCGGTGTTGCGGAAGGCCGGCGGACCTATGCCAACATTATGAAGTATGTGCGAATGGGCACCAGTTCGAATTTCGGCAACATGCTGTCGATGGCGCTGGCCTCGCTGGTGCTGCCGTTCTTGCCTCTGACGTCCCTGCAAATTCTTCTCAACAACCTCATCTACGATATTTCCGAGATCGGAATTCCATTCGATACGGCCGATGAAAACGAGCTTGTCAGGCCGCAGGCCTGGGACATGAAATCCGTATTGCGCTTTACCTTGGTCATGGGCCCGTTGTCTTCGCTATTCGACGCGGCGACATTTTCGCTGCTGCGTCTTGGCTTTGGCGCGGATGAGGCTGTGTTTCGGACCGCCTGGTTCGTCGAATCCATCGCGACTCAGATTCTCGTCATTTTTGTGATTCGGACCGCTCGGCCTTTATGGGAAAGTCGCCCCCATCCTGCGCTCGTGGCGACGTCGCTTGGGGCACTCGGAGGAGCGCTCATTCTGGCGCTAACGCCGCTTGGTGGCTTTGTCGGGTTTGTAGCACTGCCACCGGTCCTGTTGGCTGCGCTCGCTGGCGTGAGCGGGGTTTATCTCGTGACGGCAGAGATTCTGAAGCGTGTCGTCATGCCGCCGTATCGAGACGTTTCATTCCACAAAATGCCTGTTTCTTAAGCAGCGGCCAGCCTGAAGCGATCCTGTCCTGAGCAGGAAAAATATCTATTTGCGTCCATCAAAGATTGATTGAAAACGGGACGGGTCCTCTGGCCTCAGGCCGTAATGATTACTTTCAGTGCGCCCGTATCGGCTGCGCGGCTGAATGTATCATACGCCCTAATGATTTGGTCGAGGGGGAATCGATGCGTAATCAATTGGGCAGGGTTGATCTTATTTGATTGCACCGTCTTGAGAAGCATGGGCGTCGTGACCGTGTCGACCAGCCGAGTCGTAATGGAGATATTGTGCGACCATAATCTCTCCAGGTGCAGATCGACCTTACTGCCGTGCACGCCGATGTTGGCGATGATGCCGCCGGGAGCGACTATATCCTGGCAAAGCACAAAGGTTGCGGGAACGCCGACTGCCTCGATCGCCGTATCGACACCTTTGCCACCGGTCAATGCTTTCACTTTGTCAGCAGCCTTCCCGCCCGCGCTATTGATCGTATGTGTAGCGCCGAATAACTTGGCGATCTTGAGACGTTTGTCATCGAGATCGATCATGATCAGTTCGGCGGGGGAGTAAAATTGCGCTGTGAGCAATGCGGCAAGACCGATTGGCCCCGAGCCGACGATTGCGACGGTTGACCCCGGCGCCACCTTGCCGTTCAGAACGCCGCATTCGAAACCGGTCGGCAAAATATCGCTCAACATGACGAGCGCCTCTTTGTCGGCGTCAGCTGGAATGCGGTAAAGGCTAGTATCTGCATGTGGGGTCCGGACATATTCGGCTTGTGTCCCATCGATCTCGTTGCCAAGGATCCAGCCGCCGGTCGTGCAGTGGGAATAGAGACCCCGACGGCAGTATTCGCATTTACCGCAAGAGGAAATGCAGGAAATGAGGACATGGTCGCCTGGTTTGAAAGTTGTGACACCGGCGCCAACTGAATCGATGATGCCGACACCCTCGTGCCCGAGAATGCGGCCGGGTGTACAAGTCGGCACGTCACCTTTGAGAATATGCAGGTCCGTGCCGCAGATGGTCGTTTTCACCATCTTAACGATAGCGTCTCCTGCGGACCGTATTTCCGGCTTGGGGCGGTCTTCGAGCGTTTTGTGCCCGGGTCCATGGTAGACAAGCGCTTTCATGGAATATTCCGATCCAATGGGTTGCTTGGTGTAAATAAAAACTGGTCCGCCGCGCCGCACGTTGATTTCGATCAAGGCCGACCTTTCGGCTTGACAAGAGTCGTCGGTTGGCCGCTCCGCTAATGGAGTATAAGCCGATCTCGTGTTGAGATGGCACAAGCGTCTCCCGGACCTTTGATGAAGAATCATCCGTCCGTTTAAGGGTGAACTGCAGCCTTTGGTGGCATCGTTTCGCGATGCTGGTGTTGACCGGAATCAGTCGGACCGCGGGCCATCGTCAATTGCCAAGCAGGGAGTCACCATGTCACTCGGGCTGACGTGGAATCCAATAGGTGCCGGATTTTAGATATTTTTGTTTCACTGCTGCCCAGGCGACGCGGTGAGCTGTCCGCTCGCGCTGTTCGGCGCCACGATCTTGATATTCAGTCCAGGCGTTATTGAAGGCAGCGAGATATACCTCCTGCGCGTGCAGCAGTAAATGCGCCCGAACGGATGAAGGTAGGTCGTCGACCGATGCATATGGCAAGTGCAATTCCTCGTTGCTCAAGCATGGAGCTGGGCCGACAAAATAGGATTGATCCAGAGCAAACCGGTTTGATTCTGAGACTCGAGCCGATCGTAAACGCCAAGGCTGTTGATTGACGGCGCTCGGAGCCTGGATCGCTGCGGCTGCTAGCCCTCGCAATGCGGCTACTTCGACGTATTCCGGTGTAAATTCGCGGGCAGCCTGCTGGCTAATGGTGGCCAGGCCCTTGATACCGATCAAACTGCTCGGGCAAATTTCATGATCGAATATTAAATCGAAGCCGGTTCGCCTTGGTCACGTTGGCGGTGCTGTTCCGGCGCTTCCGCTGCGTCAGAGTGTCCTTGAGGGATGTAACACCGGCCCGCCGGCGTCGTTGTCTTGTAGTTGCGCGAATAGGAGGAGCCGTTGTCATGGGAAATCCAGCCTCCAAAGGAGTTTCTTCCAATGAAGGGATTTCGTTCCTGACTCTTCGCAAGCAGATGGTTGAGCATCATATCGCCGCGCGAGGTGTGTGTGACGAGCTGGTGCTCGACGCCATGCGCAAGGTACCGCGTGAATCGTTTGTGCCGGAGAGGCTTCGTGAATTCGCCTACGAGGATGCGCCGCTTCCCATTGCCGGAGAGCAAACGATTTCTCAACCCTACATCGTGGCCTTCATGGTTGAAGCCCTGCTACTGAAGGGTAACGAGAAGGTTCTCGAAATCGGCGCCGGGTCCGGCTACGCCGCTGCGGTACTGTCGGAAATCGCGGCCGATGTCTACACCGTGGAGCGGCTCGGCCCGCTTGCCGAGAAGGCGGCGGCTCTACTGGCCGAACTCGGCTATGACAACGTTCGCGTCCTGCATGGCGACGGCACAAAAGGATGGCCTGAGCACGCTCCTTATGATGCGATCGTCGTGGCTGCTGGCGGGCCGCAGGTTCCGGAAGCCCTCAGGCAGCAGTTGAAGATCGGTGGTCGGCTGGTAATCCCGGTTGGCGCGGACTTCCGCAGTCAGGAATTGGTACGAGTGACCCGAATTTCGGCGGACGAGTACCGTAGTGAAGACATTGCCGATGTGCGCTTCGTTCCACTGATCGGAGAAGAGGGATGGGCAACCGCTAGAGAAGGCAGGAAAGCGCGCGGCAAACTGCATCCGATCTATTCGGACGAGGACATCCTGGTTCGTGATCTTGCGGATGCTGCAGAATCGTTTTCATCGATCAAGGCTGCCGATCTCAACCCGCTAATGGACCGGATCGGTTCGGCGCGCATTGTCCTGTTGGGCGAAGCAACCCACGGCACCTCCGAATTCTATCGGATGCGCGAGCGCATCACGCGTGACCTCATCATCAAGAAGGGCTTTCGCTTTGTTGCCATCGAGGCCGATTGGCCGGATGCCGCGCGTGTCGATCACTACGTGCGGCACTTTCAATATCCACCGTCAGAATGGACTGCGTTTGCCCGGTTTCCGACGTGGATGTGGCGAAATACGGAGGTGCACGACTTCGTAAGCTGGCTACGCAAGCATAACGGCACGATCGAGCGCAACGAGCGTGTCGCGTTTCATGGCCTCGATCTCTACAGCCTCTATGATTCGATCCGATCGGTCTTGAACTATCTCGATGAGGTTGATCCGGAGTCTGCGCGGGTCGCTCGCGAACGCTATGGTTGCCTGACGCCATGGCAGCGCGATCCGGCGACGTACGGCCATGCGGCGTTGACGGGCTTCTATCCGGCGTGCGAGCCGCACGTGGTGCGTGCGCTGACCGACCTCCTCGCAAAACGTCAGGCTTACGCCGAGCATGACGGCGAACGGTTTCTCGACGCGGAACAGAACGCGCGTCTCGTCGCCAGCGCGGAGCGCTACTATCGCATCATGTATTACGGCTCGCGGGCATCCTGGAATCTGCGCGATAGCCACATGTTCGCAACGCTGAAAAATCTGCTCGCGTTTCACGGTCCGGACAGCAAGGCCATCATTTGGGCGCATAACTCCCACGTTGGTAACGCCGAAGCGACTGAAATGGCCGCGCGTGGCGAGCACAATCTGGGTCAACTCTGCCGCAAAGCATTTGGCGCGCAGGCTTATCTGATCGGATTCGGAACTCATAGCGGGACGGTTGCTGCGGCATCGAAATGGGATGGGTCGATGGAGATCAAAACCGTGCGGCCGGCGCTTCCCAAGAGTTACGAACAGGTGTGTCACGCGACCGGGCTGGCGCGTTTTATGCTGGGTCTGCTTGGTCGCAACGGTCTGTGCGGGCCAACCGGCCTTGGCAAGGAGCGCCTTGAGCGCGCGATTGGCGTCATCTACCGGCCGGAAACCGAACGTGCGAGCCACTACTTTCAAGCCAGTCTGCCGCGACAGTTCGATGAGTATATCTGGTTCGACAATACTCGCGCGGTGACTCCCCTGGAGACGGCGATGATCAAGGGCCTTCCGGATACATATCCGTTTGGCGTGTGACGCCGGGTGTATGCGAGCATGTTGGAGAGAACCAAACTGTCCCGAGGAGCAGATGAGCATGTTTAGGATTCCACGTGATGCGTTGATATTTGTCGGCGACGGCCGAAAGGCGTTGTTTCTGCGAAACGCCGGCGATGCTTTATCGCTCAATCTCAAGACAGAGAAAGTCTTTGAAGACACAAATCCGATGACTCACGAGCAAGGGAGCGATCGGCCGGGGCGGGTAAGCGAGGCAGCACTGCCCGGCCGCAAAAGCGCTGTCGAGCAGACTGATTGGCATGATATCGAGGAGCACCGGTTCGCGCGGACAGTCGCGGCGGCTATGGAGCAGATGGTCCGAACGAGTAAGGCAAAGACTCTCATCGTGGTCGCGCCGCCAAAAACATTAGCCGACTTGCGGACCGCATTCCATCCTGAGGTGAAGGCTTGCATTGTCGCCGAGATAAACAAGGAGGTGCCGTCCGGAATGCGGTTGGAATTCGGTGTGGCGCATTCTCCGGAAGCATGAAGGTATCATTTCAGGCTGCAAGGTCAATCGGCTTTTCAATAGGCTTTGTGGCGAGCGTCTGCCAGCCATCCACCTTTCGCATGTTGATCTGTCCTGAAGCGAGCAGCGCCCAGAACAACATCGCGGCGGTGTCGGCGGATGGCAGAACAGTTTGCGTCTTGATCCGTCGCTTAAATTCTTCGTGCAAACGCTCGATTGCATTTGTGGTGCGTACACTGCGCCATTGGCTCGGCGGCAGGCGCGTGAAGGTGAACAAGCGTTCTCCCGCCTCCTCGAGGCTATCGGCAACGGCGCGATGCTTGAGCCGCCATTTGCGGACGAAGGCCTTGCGGCGCGTTTCGATCTCCTCAGGCGTCGTCGCGTAGATCATGTCGTTGTAATCCGCGGTGATCTCGTCATGCAGCCGCTCGGGGGCATGGGCGAACAGGTTTCTGTGCTTGTGAACCGTGCAGCGTTGCACCGGCACGCCGTCCCAGACGCAGGCAATGGCCTTGTCGAGCCCCGGCGCGCCGTCGACAATGAGGAACTCGGGCCGCCGCAGCCCGCGCTTGATGAGATCGTCGAGGACAGTGCGCCATGCCTCGGCGCTCTCCCCGCCCATGCTCTTGATCGCGAGCAGCACCTTTTGGCCGTCCGCGCGCACGCCGAGGACAACGAGGAGCGAGATCGAGGTCGCCTTGCGGTCGAGCCGCACGCGAACGACGGTGCCGTCGAGGATCAGGCGCACGATCGGCTCTCCATCCAGCGCGCGGGTGTTCCGGGCATCCCAATCGCTCTTCACCTTGCGCCAGGTCCGGCTCACCGTGTCCTTGCCGACGGTGCCGCCGAACAACGCCGCCAGCGCGCGGCGCACCCGCCGGGTGTTGGTGCCGGCGAGATAGGTGCTCGCGATCAGCGCGTCGGCGGCAAGCGTGCGCCGCTGATAGGCCCGCAGCGCCTGGCTCTTCCATTCCGTCGTCTTGCCTTCCGCAGTGGTCAGCCGGGCTCGCGGCACCGCGATCTCGATCGGCCCGAACGTGCCTGTCAGCGACCGCGTACGGCTGCCGTGGCGGTGGCCCGCAACGCCGGCTCTTGCTTCATTGCCGGTCATCTGGCTTCGTTCGTAACGCGGCCGTGCCAGCGCAGCGTCGAGCTCGCCGCGAAGCAGATCTTCAATAAATTGACGCGATCGAGCCCGCACCTCGGTCTCGATCGGGTCGAACCAATTGTCGAAAAGATCAACAGCCATATCGGCTGCAGGCTGCAAAGAATCAGGCTTCGTGGTAACATTCGTCATGGCGTGGTCTCCAGTCCGACGCTTCAACGCCGGATGATTCGAGGTTGATCACCCCGGAGACTACGCCATCCTCAATTCCTACCAACTCCGCGACGGCGCCAACAAGGATCTGACCAAGCATTCGGTCAGAGAGATTGAAAAGCATCTTATAAGTGATGGTTCAACCTGATTATATGGCGTGTCTCTTCAAGCTGCGGAATTCTCACCGCGAGAATTTAATTTGGATCAAGCAGCCTGCGTCAGGACGTGGACGCGATAGATGATCGCCGAAGTGGAGGCTTGTTATGTCCTATGCAACGCTGATGGCCTGGGTCAATGTCGACCACGTCTCGAAGCAGTTCGTTGGCGTCGCGACAGGTGTGGCGAACAAATTCGCGACCAATTTAATTGGATTGTCGGCTGTTGCGATTGTTCCGCCCCTTGTCGCCGAGGGTGTTGTAATCGTCGATAATGCGACCGAATTCGACATAGGAAAGGTGAAAGCCAGCCTTGCGACGGTTGGAAACAAGGTTCAGGCCGCTGTGGGAAGCGGTCGCCAGATCGAATGGCGGTCCGTCATCGAGTACCCCACGGAGACGTTGATCAGTGAGGCGCGCTGTGCCGACTTGATCGTGATCGAAAGTGGAAGATCCGCGGGCGATATGTATCGAAGCGCCGCTGTCGGAGCGGCAATTCTGGGAGCCGGCCGTCCCTTCCTGGTGGTGCCTGCGGCAGTGAAATCCCTTACCGCCGACCATGTCATGATTGGATGGAAAGATACGCGGGAGGCGCGGCGAGCGGTTCAGGATGCGTTACCGTTCCTTCACGAGGCCAAACGCGTAACTGCTGGAGATATGCGAGAAGGAACAGATGGAGACGGCGCGCGATCATGTTGATGATGTCGTTCGCTATCTCGCGCAGCACAGGATAAAGGCAGAACGGCGGGTCGAAATAATACAGGCTTCTAGTGGCTCTCGTGCGGATCAGATCATCGGATGGGCGGATGACGAAGACGCTGATCTCCTGGTAACCGGAGCTTACGGCCATAGTCGACTCAACGAATGGATATTCGGCGGGATGACTCGCGATCTGCTCACGACGAGTCCGATCTGCTGTCTCATTGAGGTGACGAGTTGCGCGCGTATAATTCGTTTCGACAGAAACTCTCTGAATCGGCATCGCCTCCACGGAGGAGGCGCCCTCAGCCGCGAGAACAAACAGACGAAGCTCCGGGTCTGGTCGAAAAGGAGCAGGTCGACGTCGAACGCGAGATTCCGATAGAGGACAATGAGTCAGTCGAGCGCGGCGAGCCTCGCGATCGGCTGGACCCGCCACTGTTCGAAGATTGAAGCGTCCGGTTCGACCATCGTCCACAACTGCAAAACGCGAATCCCGCAAGGTCGGCGATAGGATCAGCGCCGTGAACGTCCGCCGGCTGGGGACGGCTCAATGGAGCGGTAGGTGGAGTTGGCTCGATCGGCTGTCCATGTTGTCATCCGCCGCGAATTTGCAAGGACTTTCCACCACCGTACTAGAACCGCTCGTGTGAAGTTTCATCTTGAATATGACTGACTAGTCAGTCATATTCATATCATGAAAGCTGCGAAATCCAAACGACGAAAGACCGCTACTGCGAACTCCGCCAATGGCCGATCTGCCGCAGGCAAAGCCGGTGCGACGTCCACACCGACCGGCAGGACGGCCAAGCCTCCGAACCGCGCAGCACGCGCGGCGCAGCGGCGCGCCGCGATCATTGCGGCGGGCCTCGATGAATTCACCGCGCGTGGTTTTGCCGCCACCCGTTTGGACGACGTGGCGAAGCGGGCAGGTGTCGCCAAGGGCACGATCTATCTGCACTTCAAGGACAAGGAGGCGCTGTTCCAGGAGCTGGTGAGAACGGCGCTCGTGCCGCTGATCGCAAATCTGACGGCGTTGCCTGCTGCTGGTGGATCGGTGCGCGATATCCTCGAACGCTTCGCCGAGACTTTTGTGCGAGAGGTTGCCGAAACCAAGCGCGGCGATATCGTTCGCTTGATCATGGCGGAAGGCGCGCGCTTTCCGTCGCTCGCCGATTTCTACTTTCGTGAAGTCATTTCGCGCGGCCTCGCGAGCATGCGCAAGCTGATCGAGTACGGTATCGCGCGCGGAGAAATCCGCAATGCGCGCCTTGTCGACTTCCCCCAGATCGTCGTTGCGCCCGCCGTGGTTGCCGTGATGTGGCAGGGCCTGTTCGGTCGGCAGGCGCCGCTCGATGCCGTGGCGATGCTGAAGGTCCATCTCGATCTGATCTTTGGCGAACGGAGAGTTTTATGACCCCGCGGCGCGTTATCGTGCGTGCCAGCGCCGCGTTGGTGCTGACGGTTCTCGTTGCCGGTTGCGGCCCGAAGTCGCCGCCGGGCTATCAGGGTTGGGTCGAGGCCGACATGATTTTTGTCAGTCCCGACGAGAGTGGCCGCGTCACCAAATTGACGGTGCGCGAGGGCGACGCTGTCGAGGTCGGCGCGCAGCTCTATTCAGTCGACGATGACCTGCAGCAGGCCGATCTCAATCAGAACAAGGCGACGCTGGCGAATGCGCAGCAGACTTACGACCGCGCGGCATCGCTGAGGAGAACCGGGGCCGGCACGCAGGCGACCCTGGATGCCGCCATCTCGGCGCTGCGTGTCGCCGAGGCGCGGGTCAACACCTCGCAGACGCGGCTGTCGCGGCGCAAGGGTTTTGCGCCGGTCGCAGGGACCATTCAGAGAATCTATTTTCGCGAAGGCGAGATGGTGCCGGCGGAACGGCCGGTGCTATCGATCATGCCGCCGGGCAACATGAAGATCCGTTTTTTCGTGCCGGAGCCGGATTTGCCGAAAATCAGCATCGGGCAAGACGTCCGCGTCACCTGTGACAACTGTGCGCCCGATCTGGCGGCAAAGATCTATTTCATCGCCACCCAGGCCGAATACACACCCCCGGTGATCTACAGCCTCGAGGAACGCAATAAGCTGGTGTTCCTGATTCAGGCGCGGCCCAACCGGCCGGACAGTCTCCGCGTCGGACAGCCGGTCACCGTTCAGCTCGACGCCGCGACACACTGAGGGCCGCGCCATGAGCCAGGCAGCCATGAAAGCATCCGACATCGCGATCGACGTTTCCGGCCTGTCGAAGTCGTTCAAGGGTCGCGAGGTCGTGCACGATCTGTCCATGCAGGTGAAGCGCGGAATGATCTACGGCTTCCTCGGTCCCAACGGCTCGGGCAAGACCACCACCATCCGTATGCTTTGTGGACTGCTGACGCCGGACAGCGGTGAGGGCACCTGCCTCGGCTATGACATCCGCCGTGACGCCGACAAGATCAAGCGCAGGGTCGGCTACATGACCCAGCGTTTCAGCCTGTATCAGGACCTGTCGGTGCGCGAGAACCTGGAGTTCGTCGCACGGCTCTATGGCATGCGCGATGCGCTTGGCGCGGCGCTGGCCATGATCAAGCGGCTCGGTCTTACCGGTCGCGAGGAGCAGCTTGCGGGCGAATTGTCCGGCGGCTGGAAGCAGCGCCTTGCGCTCGGCGCCTGCACGCTGCCGAACCCGCAACTCCTGCTGCTCGACGAGCCCACCGCCGGCGTCGATCCCAAGGCGCGGCGCGAATTCTGGAACGAGATTCATGCGCTGGCAGCAGACGGCCTGACGGTGCTGGTCTCGACGCACTACATGGACGAGGCCGAACGCTGTCACGAGATCGCCTACATCGCCTACGGTCATCTGCTGGTGCATGGAACCGTGGATGACGTCATCGCAAAGTCGGCGCTGACCACCTACACGGTCGCGGGCGGCGATATCAACGAGCTGTCGGCCGAGCTCGCAGGCAAGCCGGGCATCGACATGGCCGCGCCGTTCGGTACCAGCCTGCATGTCTCCGGCCGCGACAAGGCCGCGCTCGAAGCGACGATCGCGCCGTACCGCGTTCGTGGCGATCTGCATTGGCAGCAGGCCGAGCCGTCGCTGGAAGACGTATTCATCGAACTGATGAGCCGTGCGAAGGACAATTTCCAATGAGCGCCGCGGACGACCATGCCGCCGAAAGGGAGATGCCGTTCGGCTTCTGGCGGCGCAGCTACGCCATGCTGGTGAAAGAGTTCATCCAGCTCCGGCGCGACCGGGTGTCGTTCGCGATGATCGTGATGATTCCGGTGATGCAGCTTCTGCTATTCGGCTATGCCATCAACACCACGCCGCGCCATCTGCCCACCGCGGTTCTGGTGCAGGAGGACAGCGACCTCGCGCGCTCGATTCTCAAGGCGCTGCAGAATACGGCCTATTTCCGCTTCACGCAGCAGGTGCACGACGTCGATACCTTCGACAATCTCCTGAAATCCGGCAAGGTGCTGTTCGGCGTCGAGATTCCGCGCGGCTTCGAGCGCGGCGTGCGGCGTGGTGACCGTCCGGCGCTGCTGGTTGCCGCCGATGCCACCGATCCCGTCGCCGCCGGCGCCGCGTTGAGCGCGCTCGGCCCGATCGTGCAGACCGCGCTCGCGCACGATCTGTTCATTGGCAACTCGCCCGATCCGCCATTCGAAATCCGGGTCCATGCACGTTTCAATCCCGCGGCGTCCTCGCGGCTGAACATCGTGCCCGGGCTTGTCGGCACCATTCTCACCATGACCATGCTGATCTTCACGGCCTTGTCGGTCACGCGCGAGATCGAGCGTGGTACGATGGAAAACCTGCTGTCGATGCCGATCACGCCGGTCGAGGTGATGATCGGCAAGATCCTGCCCTATGTACTGGTAGGGTTTATCCAGGCGGCGTTGATCATCGGCATCGGGGCGCTGCTGTTCGGCGTTCCCATCGACGGAAGCCTGACGCTGTTGGCGTTGCTGTCGACACTGTTCATCACAACCAATCTCGCTGTCGGATACACATTCTCGACCATCGTGCAGAACCAGCTCCAGGCCATGCAGATGTCGACGATGTTCTTCCTGCCAAGCATCCTGCTGTCCGGTTTCATGTTTCCGTTCGCCGGCATGCCGGTCTGGGCGCAGTATGTCGGGGAATGCCTGCCACTGACGCACTACGTTCGGATTGTTCGCGCCATCATGCTGAAGGGAGCGACGCTGCAAAATCTGCGGTACGACGCGCTCGCGTTGCTGGCGCTGATGCTGGTGGCGATGGTGATCGCAGTGACACGATTCCGCCGCACGCTGGATTAGAGCACGATCCCGAAAAGTGGAAACCGGTTTTCGGACAAGATCATGCTCAATCAAAACGCTGGCGACGCATCGAGCTCCTTGACTTCATAACAGCGTCACTGCGGCCTTTTCGGGCCGAAAGCTTCACGTCTGGACGGATCAGGACGTTTAACGGCTTCCAGTCCATCGAGGGATGCGGTAGTTCGATACGCGTCGCGTCAGGTTGTTCTCAGAGTTTTCTTAACGAGCAGAAGCGTAGCGTCGTCCGGATATGGGCTGACGGAAAATCCCATGTTTTTCTCGAGCTCAATGGCGTCATGATTGGCTCGGCTCTCGATCGATTCGATCACGTTCAGGCCCCACGCTTCAGCCTGACGGACCACGAAGGCAAGCATAACCCAGCCAATTCCGTGGTCCCTGTAATCGGCCCGGACCGAAATTGCGACCTCGCCGCGGTCACTCGCGCCCTCGCGTGCCAGCATGGCCGTGGCAACCGGGGTATGATTGTCTTCGAGAAAGGCGATATAAGTTTCCGCCGTGCGATGATCGACATGGGTCATTTGATGGATCTGCCGCGGCGGAACTTCCTTCATCCCGCCCAAGAAGCGAAAGTGTAGATCTTGTGGGCGGACCTGATGGAATAACTCATTGAGAATTGCATCGTCATCCGAGCCCGCTGGTTGCACAACAATCGTGAGGCCCGTGCGAGTCACAAGTTTCGAAGTATGATCGACCATTTGCTTTCTCCCGCCTATTCGCCGGATGGCGATCTCACCAGCTAATTGAGGTGCAACCGGTAGCCTTTGAGCTGGCGCAAGGTGGTGCAAACATTCGTGTCGGATACCTGCCTCTGCAGGGATCGGTCCTGGGATCGAACAGAGGAGCGATTGCGTGTTTGCTGCCCTTGACGCAGATCACAGCGGCATTTCTTGCCGTGGCCCTGTCCAGCGCCGCCATCGCGCAAACCCCAGTACCGCCTCAGGCCTCGCGGATTTCATGGGTTCGGAAGACAACGCTTTCGCTGAGCTATTGAGGCGTAGCCCAGACGCAAGCCGACCGGCGGGGAAATGATCTCGAATTCGAGCTCTCAATTTGAATTTATTGAGTCAATCGCCGGTGCGAACAAGCGTCCGCCCGTCAACGGTCAGCACGCCGCATAGCCGGCCGAAATTGCAGCGGCTGGTGACTTCGGTGCTCGGCCGGCAGGCGCAGGCAACTCGCGTGAGCCTTGCATCACCGCCAGCGATCAGTTCGCTACAACCTGAAAGGTGATTGAGGCAAATCAACCCAGAAACGCTTCTCAAATTTTCAAGCGCGAGCACGTCGTGATTTAGCACGTGACAAAAATTACGGAACCGGAAAAGTTGATACTCGGTGAGAGCCAGCACATCTATCGCTTGACACAAATCAAGGCACTGGAGCACGGACGGAATATTCAAGTTCAATGGACTGCGCGACTTGGCACTGCTAATCGATGGTGGACACTGCGCATGGATGGCTGTTACTTCACCGGCAACAACTGCTACTCATGGGCAAGAAGGAGAATGATCCTATGACTGCACGTGTGCTGTCCGTCGCGGCCATCGCCCTTTGGCTTGTTACCGTTGCTGTCGCCGTATTCTTCTTCGTTCGCGGTCAGACGCAGGTGGCGCCCGACGGGCGCACGGCTGTTCTGCTGGCATCGGATGAGCGCAATCTCGTGCTCACCGAAATGCGCGGCATGCTTGAGACCGTGCAGGTTGTCGTCGACGGGGTGAAGGCAGGCGACATGAAGCAGGTTGCGCAGGCGGCGCGCGCGAGCGGCGTGACGGCGGCGGCTGACGTCAATCCGGCACTGATGGCTAAGTTGCCGCTCGAGTTCAAGCAGCTCGGGCTCAGCGTCCATAAGCGCTTCGATGAGATTGCCACCGCAGCCGATTCGGGCGCGAGCCGCGAGCAGCTGCTCGCGAGTCTCAGCACGCAGCTCTCGGACTGCGTCGCCTGTCACGCTGGCTATCGCCTCGATGCGGTAACGCCGGCGGCGAAGTGAGTGAGGACGAAGTGACCTGCCTGATGGTTGATTGCTGCACTGAGCGAGCGACGTGGAAGCGACGAGGATGACGACTCGCCGTGCATCCCGTATATCTGCGACGAGTGCGAGAGAAAGTGCATTGAGATCATCGAGCGCGAGGAGGGTTTTCGTCGTCGGGGCGACCAAATCGCGATGCCTTGCACGCTGGCTCTCCGACAATGCGACGTTCCGCGATCATCGCCATAGCACGTGGTTCCAGGACGTGGCACAGATGTGCCGATGGTGCCTTCGAGCGGATTCCACCTCGCAATCGATTGACAGGTTCTACCCGGTCGATCCCAACGGCCCCTCATTGCTGACAGGTGTAAATGCTGATCCAACTTTGACCCCTTAACCGGCGCGCGCGCAGAACTAAGGTCCTGATTTTATTGGTGTGGTAACGGTGACCCCGGCGCCGATCGGCGTCCAGACCCCCAGCCGAAACACACGCCAAGTTGTTCAGAGCTTCCTTAGCGCAGACGCACGCTGCGTTCAGTGCTCGGCAAACATGAGTTGGATGAGATGCTCGCGGAGCGCGACAAACTCAACGCCGACATTCAGGAGATTCTCGATCAGCAAACCGATGCGTGGGGGATCAAGGTCGCCAATATCGAGATCAAGGACATCGATCTCAATGAAAACATGGCTCGCGCCATCGCCAAGCAGGCCGAGGCGGAGCGGCTGCGGCGGGAGAAAGTAATCAATGTGCGGCGCGACAATCAGGATGAGAAGACGGGCCGCAGGCGCGGCGACTTCTGGCTCTGGCCGCGATCTACGACGGTGCGACGCGGACGGAAGCAACCTAGACCCCATGCTTGAGGCTCGGCACCGGTCCTTCCGGCGCATCCCTCGATAGGAGCTTGCCGTGGGGCGGGCCGCTAGCCCTCAGCCGCGAACATGGGGTCTAGATCGGCGGAGTGGGTGTGCAAATTGTTCGCGACTGGGTGATGAAGTTCAATGCACTCGGCCCGGACGGCCTTTTCGATCGCAAGGCGCCCGGGCAACCGTCCCGGTCTCGCTTACGATTCCGCGCCGAAATCGCTCGGAGGGATGGTCGAACGATATAGAAGATAACTCTGTGCTCACTTCACGACGGAGCTGAGCGTCAATACCTTCCGTACGGTGCGTCGAGGCGTTGGCGGAATAGTCCTTCCGAACCCCAGCCGAAGCAGTACCTGCGGCAGGACCCTGGTCTCAAATCTGGTCGCCAGTTCGCGACGAAGTTGGGGGAGCTCTATCGGAGGGTTCAGATAGGATGCGGATAAGCCGGCAACGGCCGCCGCAAGGAGCACCCGTTGCAGAGCCTGTCCCGCTGAGAGCCATTCGCTTCGACTATCGTTTTCCGTCGCCAGCAACACAAGTGCCGGTGAGGATTCGACCAATGCATACTGGCGCGCAGAGCCGGATTCGGGAGTTGCGAAGCTTCGTGCCGTCTCTGCACCACTGAGCGTCCCCTGATCCGGATGCGCGCGGCTCTGGGGCGAGTGCCCGGAGGCTGATCCCATCCGCGCATATAGTTCTCTCAGACTTTCATGATCTTCGCTACGCCGCCGCTGAAGCCAAAGCCTGATCTCCTGCCTGAAGTCTGGGTTGCTGAGATGCACCTTCTCAGCTTCAGCAACCACTTGAGCAACCGCACGGTGGCGCTCGTGCGTGACGATCCAAGTGAGATCGACGTTGTAGCGGCGCGCAAGTTTCGAGAATTCATGTAGGAGGTGCGGATCGACAGGTCTCCGGTCAAAGCTGAAACGGAACGTGCGCCTGAGTTTCATCGCCTCACGTAGTTGTTGATCGACCTCTGTAGGATGATGTTTCTGCTCATCGAGCTTTATCGCAGCCAGCGTATTGACCGGGTGAGACTTCGGCATGACTTCGATTTTCAAATCGCAGCCAAAACTACGCGCGGCGACCTGTAGGTTCATCAGTGCTGCGCCGCAGCTGATCGTACTTTCGCGACCCTTGGGATCAACTACCAGCATACGGCGCGAGCAGTCTTCCTCCAGCCTGATGTAGCCGTCCGCAAGAGAGAAACGCCATGGCTGCGTGTTGAGGATCGATGGCGCGAGAACGGCATAATTCAGCAGAAATATCAGTTTCTCGTTTAGCGTGCCGTGCATTGGCCAGTCGGCCGCATCCACTTTCCAGGGATCGTCGTCCATCAGTTGGTGGGAATTACGCATGGTAGTTTCCCGTTACATATTCTTGCGGCTTTCCGTGCGGAAAGCCGGCCTGATATTGTATTTCATTACGATCTCCCACGAACGTTTTTCGGCGTCTTTGCGCCAGATCATAACATGCATGAGAATTGTATGTATTCTTGGCTCGTTGAAACAAAAAAGGAGATCGACATGCCAATCGAAACAATCATTGCGACCGCGCTTGTTGCCGGCGTCATAACCATATTCTCTCTAGCTATAGCTTATGGCCAGCGTCAGACTACCGCTTACCATCGCGAACACCCGCAAGGGTAAGCCCCCAGAACTGCATGAATGGGCGGCGACCGCGAGCAGCTATATCGATCTCACCGGTCACCGTCGTGAGAGGCGCAACATCAACAGTGCCTTGGGAGACTTGGCATGTCCGATCATAGCGAAATTGTGTATTTGACAGCGGAAGGAATGGATTATCCGGCGCACGAGCAACAGTATAAGACGTTCCTCAAGATAGGGATGTTCGGCACAGCGACCGCCGCCACCGTTATCGTGTTGTTGGCGATTTTCCTTATCTGATCGTCCAGTCGTCGTTCCGGATTTTCGTTTGCAATGTGGCTGGTGCTTTAGTTGTGCGTGGTCGACGGCTTGTCCGCCGACCACAGCCGACGTTGTGATGCTGATCGACGGGCCCGGCAGTTCGCGGCCCCTAGGCAAGCTATCCAAGAGCACCTGAGCCCAGCGTATAACCTCATCCGAAACCACCTATTGGAAAGGGTAGACAATGGCAACCGCAGTATCTGCTCATGACCATGACCACGTCGACGACCATGCGCACCACCCGACCGGGTGGCGGCGCTTTGCGTATTCGACCAATCACAAGGACATCGGGACCATGTACCTGGTGTTCGCCATCATTGCGGGGGTCATCGGCGGCCTGATGTCGATGGGCATCCGGGCGGAACTGATGTATCCCGGCGTGCAGGTTTTTCATCCTGCTCACGAGTACAACGTGTTTGCGACCTCGCACGGCCTGATCATGATCTTCTTCATGGTGATGCCGGCAATGATCGGCGGGTTCGGCAACTGGTTTGTGCCGCTGATGATCGGGGCGCCCGACATGGCGTTTCCGCGCATGAACAACATCTCGTTCTGGCTGCTGCCGGCGGCGTTTGCGCTGCTGCTGATCTCGACGATGGTGGAGGGCGAACCGGGCGCTCTTGGCGCCGGCACGGGCTGGACGCTGTATGCGCCCCTGTCGACGAGCGGCCATCCGGGTCCGGCGGTGGATTTCGTCATCCTCTCGGTGCATCTGGCCGGTGCGTCCTCGATTCTCGGCGCGATCAACTTCATCACCACGATCTTCAACATGCGCGCGCCTGGCATGACCATGCACAAGATGCCGCTGTTCGTGTGGTCGATCCTGGTCACCGTGTTCATGCTGCTGCTGTCGCTGCCCGTTCTGGCGGGCGGGATCACCATGCTTCTGACCGACCGTAACTTCGGCACCACGTTCTTCGCTGCCGACGGCGGCGGTGATCCGGTGTTGTTTCAGCATCTGTTCTGGTTCTTCGGTCATCCCGAGGTGTACATCCTGATTCTGCCCGGCTTCGGCATGATCAGCCATGTGATCTCGACCTTCTCGAAGAAGCCGATTTTCGGTTATCTCGGCATGGCCTATGCGATGGTCGCGATCGGCGGCGTCGGCTTCGTGGTGTGGGCGCACCACATGTACACGGTCGGCATGACGTCGTCGACGCAGGCCTATTTCACCGCTGCGACCATGGTGATCGCGGTGCCGACGGGTGTGAAGGTGTTCTCGTGGATCGCCACGATGTGGGGTGGCTCGATCGAGTTCAAGGCGCCGATGCTGTTTGCGGTCGGCTTCATCTTCCTGTTCACGGTCGGCGGCGTCACCGGCGTGGTGCTGGCCAATGCGGGCGTCGATCGCGTGCTGCAGGAAACCTACTACGTCATCGCGCACTTCCACTACGTGATGGGCATTGCCGCGGTGTTTGCGATCTTTGCGGGCTGGTACTACTGGTTCCCGAAGATCTCCGGCTACATGTACAACGAGACCATCGCCAAGGTGCAGTTCTGGTTCATGTTTATCGGCGCCAACGTTCTGTTCTTCCCGCAGCACTTCCTCGGACTGCAGGGCATGATGCGGCGTTCGGTCGACTATCCGGATGCGTTTGCGGGCTGGAACGAGATCTCGTCCTACGGCGCCTTCATCACGGGCTTCGGCGTCTTGATCTTCTTCTACGGCCTGATCGACGCCTTCGCGCGCAAGCAGCAGGCGGCCGACAATCCGTGGGGTGAGGGCGCCACCACGCTGGAATGGACGCTGTCATCGCCGCCGCCGTTCCACCAGTTCGGAACGCTGCCGAAGGTGCAGTAAGCAGTCATGACCGTGCGCGGCGCGCCTGGCGCGCCGCGCACAGTCTGGACAGAACCGGGTTTTGGCCAATAGAACTAGTCGCCCGTGAAAAATGCAGAAGCCGTCCTGGCGGAATGATTTCGCGGGTTTTGCAAGTATTCGATATCGCCGGTTTTGGGGATGTCGATATCGATTTCCTTGCAATTTGATTTGGCGGAATCGGCGTGATTCCATGTCTCCGGCTGGGTTTGATTCGGAGATATCGCGATGCTTCCGAAGGAGCGGCGAGACAGCGGACAGAATGATTTGTTCAAGTCGCACCTCGACCAGATCGTCGACATGAACCACGCGTTGGCGAAGCTGGCGCGCCAGATCGACTGGGGATTTCTCGAGGGCAAATTCGGGGCGGTCTACGCCGATGTTCCCGGCCGGCCGCCCCTGCCGACGCGGCTGATGGCGGGGTTGGCGATCCTCAAGCACACGTTCAATCTGTCGGACGAGGCGCTGTGCGAACGCTGGGTCGAAAACCCCTATTATCAATTGTTTTGTGGCGAGGCGTTCTTTCGTCACGACGTTCCCTTCGACCGCTCCTCGATGACGCGCTGGCGTCAGCGCATGGGCGAAGACAAGATCGTCGCGCTCATTCAGGAGAGCCTGAATGTCGCCACGCGCGTTGGCGCGGCCAAGCCGTCGGACTTCACCAGCATCATCGTCGATACGACGGTGCAGCCGAAGGCGGTGGCGTTCCCGACCGATGCCAAACTCATGCATCGCGCCCGCGAGAAGCTGGCGCGGTTGGCCAAAAAGCACGGCGTCGTCCTGCGGCAATCCTACGAGCGTGTTGGCAAGCACGCGTTGATCGCGCATCAGCGCTACGCTCACGCGAAACAGTTCAGGCGCGCCAACCGGGCGCTGAAGACATTGCGCACGTATCTCGGCCGCGTGATGCGCGACATCAGGCGCAAGATCGCCGGCGATCCGGACAGGCAGGCGGCTTTCGCGCAACTGTTGTCGCTGGCCCACGCGGTGCATCATCAACAACAAAGGCAGCGCGGCAAGAAAATCTATTCCCTGCACGCGCCGGAGATCGAATGCATCGCCAAGGGCAAATCGCACAAACCCTATGAGTTCGGCGTGAAAGTCTCCATCGCCACGACGCTCAACCATTCCAGGGGCGGCCAGTTCATTGCGCACGCGAAGGCGCTTCCGGGAAATCCATACGACGGCCACACGCTGGAAAGCATCATCCCCGATGTCGAGCGTCAAATCGGCGCGCCCATCAATCGGCTCGCCGCCGACAAGGGCTATAGGGGCCACAATGCTCCGCCAGAATACAAGTTCAGGATTTACATCTCGGGCCAGAAACGCGGCGTCACCGACCCGATCAAGCGTGACCTGCGACGACGTTCGGCGATCGAGCCTGTGATCGGTCACGCAAAATCAGACCACCGCATGGACCGCAATTATCTCAAGGGCTCCGAAGGCGACGCCATCAACGCCGTGCTCGCCGCCGCCGGGTACAACTTCCGCCGATTGCTCGCCTGGCTGAGGCTGCTTTTGCGCGCATGGTTAGTGTCAATCATGCGGCCACATGCCAACCATCAATCATTCTCGGTCGCATGAAATCTCGTTCTTCAC
This sequence comes from Nitrobacter sp. NHB1, assembly GCF_036964665.1. NCBI lineage: Bacteria > Pseudomonadati > Pseudomonadota > Alphaproteobacteria > Hyphomicrobiales > Nitrobacteraceae > Nitrobacter > Candidatus Nitrobacter laanbroekii. The sequence goes on along the minus strand of NZ_JBAMDA010000003.1, from coordinate 21,467 downwards.
GGACGACGAACTATGGACTTCTCGCCCTTGGAGGTTGTAAGAGGGCGTATTCATTGAGTAAATAATAAGCTCTGTAGTAGTGCTCTGTCACAAAGCATTGTTATCCCGGCCGAGCCGGCTTTCACTTCGTCGGCGATCTCGTTGGCACATTCAACTTGCGATGCGGAGGCCAGCCTCGCTCTCTCGTTATGAGCGGCCAAGCGTCCAGAGCTTTAGCCTTTGGACTGCTTGCTCACCGAATCGCCCGTGAACTGCTGGATGGTTTTGCCCGTCGTCGGATCGACCGTGTAGGGCAAATCGGCGATCTCGTCGGCGTGATCTTTCTCATCCTTCAGAAGATCTTTGAACATCCGGCGGCTCACAGCCGCAACGCATCGTCGATGACCTCGTTTGCGTTCTTATATCGCCCCGAATTCAACTGCTGTCGCAGAATAGCCTGCTGCTTTGCGTCGAGTTTGATGATTGCCTTGCCAGATGCCACGGGCTCGAACCATACCACGTCCCGCGCGCTGATGCATCGGCCGCGGGCGTTGTCAGCATGCCCGAGGCCGCCAAAAGCACGCCCCGAGGGTGATGTAGAGCGCCGGCTCTGTCAGCCGCCGCATTTCAGCGCGGCGCCGGTCAGTGACCTTATGCACCACGCCTGACGGCTTTTGCCGTGCGGTTCATTTTCACCCGCACCCGATTGAATACTTCATCCCTGGGTGAGAGCGCGTGCCTGTCCGCCAGCGATGCCCGCATTTCCTCGCGCAGCCATTTACACAACGCCGCGTCGGGTTCGTTCATCAACCGCAACACGTCGTCGAACATCTCGATGAGGTTCTCGTATTGGCCGCTTTCAAGCTGACGCTGTAGCAGCGCCTGCTGTTTCACGCTCAGTTCGATACCGATCGCCTTGCCTGCCATGGTCGTGTTCTTTCCGTTGCCGGACAAATATAGCACGGTTCGGCGGGCTGTGCCCCATCGCCGAGCGGCCGGGAACCCGGCTGATGCTGTCAGCCCGCGCTGGTGCCGCTCTGCATCTGTCAGCATGCCGTCACGACCGCGCCAGCCGATTGCGCCCGCCGACGCCGCCAAGGGCGAGGCGGCCGAGCTGGCGTTCCGCCAGGGGCTCGACGCGGCGGTGTTGCCGCACATCTACGTCGAACAATCACCCCTGACCGTGCCGTTGCCGTTGCGCGGGCAAATCAAGCGCCCCGATTACATCGTGGGGATTCCAGGCGTCAGCCTGGTGGCTTTCGACGTGAAGGCGAAAACCATCTATCCCGAGGGGGTGATATTCGACCTCGACGAGGTGGGGAAGCTGCGCACCTTCGCACGGCTGTTTCACTGCACCGTCTATTTTGCCTGCCTCAATCCCGAAGGCGGCGAGCGCCCCGACTACTGGATACGGCTCGACCAGCTCGACGAGGTGCCCGCAGTACGGCGTGGCAAGGCGCTGACGCTGTGCATGCCCATCGAGCGCGCGTTGCCGGTATCGATGGATGAGCCGTTCTATTCGACCTTCGTTCGCGCTGTCGCTTTGAATTGATGGGCGTGCCGTTCCGGCCGGGCTTTAACCGGTGTTCGGAGCTGCTTGCGCTATCTCCGCCCATCCGGGTCACAATCCCTCACGCAAAAGCCCGCTCACGCGCTGACGTTCAAGGTGACACGCCGGCAAAGACGGCGCACAAATGACGGGATGACGCTTCCTTTCTACACGATTGGTCATTCCACCCGGACAATCGAGGTGTTTGTTGAGTTGCTGCGGGCAGGCCGCGTGACCGTTGTCGCGGACATTCGCACGGTGTCGAGGTCGCGGACCAATCCGCAGTTCAACACCGACACACTGCCGCAGGCATTGGCCGGGTTTCAGATCGGGTACGAACATATCGCCGAGCTGGGCGGCCTGCGCAGTAAAGCGAAGGCGATCGACCCGGACATCAACGGGTTCTGGGAGAACACCAGTTTTCACAATTATGCGGATTATGCGCTCACCACCTCATTCGCGAGCGGTCTCAACCGACTGATCGCGCTGGGACGGGAGCAGCGGTGTGCGATGATGTGCTCGGAGGCGGTCTGGTGGCGCTGCCACCGGCGTCTGGTCGCAGATAACCTCATCGCCCGTGGCGAGAGCGTCTTTCATCTGATGGGCAAGGATAAGGTCGATCCGGCAAAACTAACGCCCGGCGCGCGCGTCGGGAAAAACGGGACGGTGACCTACACGGCAAAAAACATTGCCGGCTGAATGAGCAGCGGTGCGGCGCCGGGTTTCCACTTGTAATCCCTCCCTAAAAGGGAGCAACAAGCGGCCATCCGTGCGTGTAAATCGCGCGCAAGGCTCTTTCATAGGCGAGGCGGGTTCTCGGCACCCCCGCGCAACCCTGGCCCGGCAAACGAGTCGCTCCATTCACCACCAGCACCTGCAACGGCGGTAGTCCGTGCGTGCTGCAATGCCTTCGGATGATGCCCAGAAAATGGTGGGCGCTTCGCCAATGCACGCCGATCTCGTCGCAAATCTCCCGATAGGTGTATGGCGGCAGGTCGTTGACCGCCCGGCCGGCAAGGAGCGACCAAGCCGCCCGTGCCCGCCTCAAATGGTCAATGCGCACGATTTGTCTGCTTCCGTATTAAACGGTCATCCCGCGAATATGCCGACTGCGATCATCCCAACGACAATAAGACCAAGACCTCCGATTAGCATCGGCACCAAAGTGTTAGCGGGATCGAACGATGGTCCTTCGTCGCTGCCATGGAACTGATCGTATCTGTTAGCTGTGTTCATCATACGTCTCCTATGTGAAAGACCGCTCGCCGCCCTTGCCAGGATCATCCCGTTTACGGTTGAACCTTTGATTCTCTCTGACATTGCTGCTCCTTCCGTCGCGGATCGCTTTGGCGAGGCAGGATCGCGACCTATCCTGCCTATCCTTGCTGCGGCTAGCCGGAACACCGGTACCGCATGTTCGAAGGCTGCCCTTTAAAGATGCATTATAGATATATCTTTATCCGCGTCGACCGCAACCGGAGTGCCAGCGATGCTTGACAACTTTTTGTGACTACGCGCTGCGCGTTCTGATGTGCGCCGGTGCGATTTGTAAGCGAAACTAAAGCTGGATTGCGTCTTAGCACTACAGTTGCCTTTTTGAGAGACGTCTGAATCCATAGGCAACCATGATTCGGAGATCATGGACGCAAGCAGCGTCGATTGAGGAGACGCTTGCGTTGTGGGCGGCGTCGCTTCGAGAAATCAAGCAGCGGATACGTCCGTTGTTCACGCAACAGCGTATTGCAGCGAATGCCGGCCTGTTCCTGGAAGGCCTGCTCGGAGACGAGCCGCGCAAGACCGGTTGGATGCGCGCCGAGGCGGCAGGCGATCCTGGCCCCTGGCGGCAGCAGGCCATTCTGGGTCGTGGAGATTGGGACGCGGATGCCCTGCGCGATATCGTGCGCGACTATGTCATCGAGCATCTGGCGGATGACGATGCGGTGCTGGTGATCGACGAGACCGGCTTTCTCAAGCAGGGCAAAGCGTCCTGCGGCGTGGCGCGGCAATACACGGGTTCGGCAGGGAAGATTACGAACTGCCAGATCGGGGTCTTCGCGACCTACGTTTCGCGTCATGGTCATGCGTTCATCGATCGGGCGTTGTATCTTGCGAAGGAATGGACCGACGATCCCGACCGTCTAAAAGCCGCATATGTGCCTGCCGACGTCGGCTTTGCGACCAAACCGAAGCTTGCGACAAGAATGATCGCACGCGCGATAGCCGCGTCTGTCCCATTCAAGTGGGTTGCCGGTGATACCGTCTACGGTGTTGGCGACATCGAACAGCAACTGCGTCGGGCAGGCAAAGGCTACGTGCTTGGGGTCAGCAGCGCTCATGTGTTTCGATCCTGGGGCAAGCGATCGCCGGTCGCCGGGACGGCTGCAGACATCGCCCGGACGCGGCGCTCATCTGACTGGAAGCGCCTGTCGGCGGGAGCCGGAACCAAAGGGCCGCGGCTGCACGACTGGTGTTATCTCGAATTGGCCGATCTCGAGGCCGGTCAGTTCAACCGCACAAATGATGGTGTGTGGACGCGCGGTCTCCTGATCCGCCGTCGCATCGCCGACGATGACCTCGCCTTCTTCACCACCTGGTGTCCAGCAGGCACATCAATTGAAACGCTGGTCGCGGTTGAAGGCCATCGATGGGCAATCGAGGACAGCTTTGAAACCGCGAAAAACGAGTTCGGCCTCGATCACAACGAGAGCAGATCCTGGCATGGGTGGCACCGTCATGTGTCCCTGGTGATGCTCGCCTTCGCCATGATGGCGGCGATCCGACATCGCGCTAATCCGCCACCCAAAAAAACCAAACGCCGCCCGCCGGCAAAAGCCAAAGCATCACCACGCCGCCACTGATCCGTTGGTCGATCCAGGAAATTCGCCGCGTTGCCATCCGACTCGCGCGAAAGCGGATCCAACCCGCACACATCATCGCATGGTCTTGCTGGCGCAGGGCTCACCAGGCTGCCGCTCAGCGCGCTCACTTCAAATCAAAACGGCAACTGTAATGTTAGAGGTCGTTTCGAAAAGGGTTGAGTGGCTGAAGTCCGAGTGATTCCAAGGTGATTGCTGATTCTCACTTTGGAGCCTTGATGTGGACCCCTGCCTCATGGCTCCCCTCATTTTGGGCGGACTCAGATGAGCCTGATTTGTCCGACACCTCATGAGGATCGCGACTCGCATCCTTACGAGCCGCCGCCATGAGCCGTCCGATCAAGCGCATTGATTTTGTTCACGACTTTCTCGCTGGAATCTTCGCCGATGACCTCCATGCTAAGCGCGTGGCGTCCTTGGCCAATGGTGCGCTCGGCGTCATGACGAGTGCATCGCTCGCAGTGTCGATCATCGGCCACTCGCTGGCCCAGAGCGCGAGCGCATCCTCAACGCACCAATGAAGGCCGCCGCCAGCCGAAAGCCCGTGGCGTGAAGATGGGCCGCAAACCGAAGCTCAAGGCCGTGCAGCTCGCGGAGATACGCGAGCGTCTGGCCAATGGCGAAACCCAGGTGAAGCTGGCCGAGTCTTACGGCGTTCACCGCTCGACAATCTCAAGGAGGCAATCATGACCGCTATCGTACTCACCCGCATCGGCGCGACCCAAAACATGCAGCGATTCTACAAGCTCGACGTGCAGCCCGATTTGTTCGGCGGCTGGTCGCTCGTCCGCGAGGGGGGCGTCTCGGCCGGCCTGGTCAGGTGCGTCTCGACAACTATCCCACGCGCGGCACCGCTGACCTGGCCATGGTCGGCCACTACACTCGGAAAGCCCGAAAGGGATATCACTGAGCGGTTCAACCGTTCACGTTTATTTAACGCGTCACGAGCGTCAACTTTGACATGGGTGAAAGCTTTCGACTCAGGTTTGCCCTAGCGTTGCCGTCGTCATCGCACGACCCCGCGGTATCCATCGATGATGAGAAAAGGCTACGGCCCCTCCCGCTACTCAAACGGACGAGGTCCGCCATGCAAAAACGGCAACGTTCCAAATCGACCATTTCACTACACAATCGGCTCAAGGCTTTCGCTAACGGCGTAGAGGAACAAGCCAGCGTGCTCCCACCCGGCGCCGAGAAAAGCTGCCTCGAAAAGTGCGCTCGTAGAGTCGATACCGCAGCTTATTTGGACGCTTGGGCAAATTCGCCTGGGTTGCGGCCGCCGAAGTAGTCGTCCGTGAAGAACGAGATTTCATGCGACCGAGAATGATTAATGGTTGGCATGCGGCCGCGGCGGCGGCGAGCACGGCGTTGATGGCGTCGCCTTCGGAGCCCTTGAGATAATTGCGGTCCATGCGGTGGTCTGATTTTGCGTGACCGATCACAGGCTCGATCGCCGAACGTCGTCGCAGGTCGCGCTTGATCGGGGCGGTGACACCGCGTTTCTGGCCCGAGATGTAAATCCTGAACTTGTATTCTGGCGGAGCATTGTGGCCCCTATAGCCCTTGTCGGCGGCGAGCCGATTGATGGGCGCGCCGATTTGACGCTCGACATCGGGGATGATGCTTTCCAGCGTGTGGCCGTCGTATGGATTTCCCGGAAGCGCCTTCGCGTGCGCAATGTGCGTGTTTCAGTAATTCCCGGACAGAGATTCCGGTAAACCCCGGACAGCGATTTCAGTAGTTACGGGACAGCTATTTCACTAAATCCCGGACAGTTCCGGGATTGGATTTGGCGACCGGTTCTCGGCTGCGCCGTTCTGGCAGTTTGGCCCTCACGATTGAGTTGAGAGGGGCCATGCCAAGACGGAAGCAAGCGAGACAAACGACAGTGAGGGATATCCGCACGATCCTGCGCCTGACCCATGAACAGGGTCTGTCGGTGCGCGAGATTTCGGAACGGCTGCAGATCAGCAAGACGATGATATCGACCTATCTGCTGCGGGCGCGGGAGGCCGGTCTGTCGTGGCCGCTGCCGCCGGCCCATGACGATGACGTGGCGCTTGAACGGCTGCTGTTCGGCCGTGCCGGCCGTCCGCCCCGCGATCAGCGCGAGCCGGACTTTGCACTGATCGCCCGGGAGCTGAAGCGCAAGGGCGTGACGCTAACGCTGTTGTGGCAGGAATATCGCGCTACCCATCCCGACGGCTACGGCTACGCCTGGTTTTGTGAACGCTACGCCGCTTTCGAGCGCCGGACGAGCGCGACATTTGGACTCCTCGCTCGTGGTTGTTACCGGCGGCATTGCCGTCTTGCTCGGCGATTCCGCGTCCGGCGGACTGGCGCCCGTCATGTGCGTTATCTCCCGATCGATCCGGTATGAGTCATGCTGAAGCTGCCTGGGCGGGAAGCGCCGACATCCGCCGGCGAGATGAAGCTTCCCAACCGGGATCTCGGAGGGGCAAAGCCCCGAGCGGCGCCTTGCCCTTCGGTGCCGTCTTGCTACCTTTCTTCCGTTTGGCCATCGGGTAACGTCCGAGGTCAGGTCAGGCCGATGCGGCGTTCGAGCGCCAGGTCGGCTGCTTTGGTCAGCAGGTTATCGGAGCTTGTCGTCGTGGGGAAGAAAGAGACCATCGCCCATCACGAGGCCGGACACGCAGTGATCGCGCGCGTGCTGGACATCCCGGTAAGCTACGCGACCCTCGATGCACTCGACGGCGCCAGCGCCGTGGTGACGACGTCAAGGACGACTCACCTCACCAACGACGACCTTGAGACGCCGGAGAAGTACGCCATTGTCGCGCTGGCCGGCCCGCAGGCCGAGCATCACTACCGTCCCATGTCCATAGTGGCCCAGAATCGCGCGTGCGATGGTGGCTGGCGCGTGGATCGCGCCAACGCGACCAGCCTGCTGGCGATGCTGGTGTTGCGGCAGCACGGCAAGCCGGCGGTGCCGGGCAGCTACGTCGAGTTGGACGGCGCCGAGACAGAGGAGTTCGGCCGCCTGTTCAGCCGTACGACCCAAAAGACTGCCGATCTGGTCCAAGAAAACTGGCCTGCGATCCAGCGCGTCGCTGCAGCCCTGCTGAGCCGTCCCGCGCTTACCGAAGAGGATATCGACGCCCTAATCGCGGCGGACTGTGAAATCGCTTCCAATGGCGCCTCCTCCCAAGGTTGAAGCATCTCATTGATTACGCGCGCGAATCCACTTCCTGGGTAGGGTCATGGTTGGATACAAAAGTCGCCCTCTTCAATTCCAATATTTTTTTCAACATAACCAGCGCACTGTGAGACTTTTCCGGCGGGGTCAAAGTTTGGGTCTGACTCACATCTGATGATTTTTTCTGCCGAGCTTGTGGTTCTCCAACGGGGGAATCAGGACCATGCGAGCTGGCATTCGAATCTCGTCGCTTGTGCCGAGTGGGTTGGTTATCGAGAGCGTAAGTGATTCATCTGACTCGATTATTTTGACCGTTCGATCCGATGGCGGTGTGACCGAGTGCCCATTGTGCGGGACGAGATCGCGCTGGATCCATAACCGATACGACAGACAGGTTGCGGATTTGCCCTGTGCAGGCAAAGAAGTACGCCTCCGCGTGATCACGCGACGGTTCGTTTGCGAGGTGCCTCATTGCCGGCGGCAGATTTTTGCTGAGCGGTTCGGGGACGATGTTCTTCCGACCCGGTCGCGCCGGACGGCACGGCTGGAATGCATCGTCCACCATCTGGGGGTGGCACTTGGCGGCAGACCAGCAGCGAGCTTCGCCAAACGACTGATGCTGCCGGTCAGCAACGATACGTTGCTTCGGGTTGTACGACGGCGGACGGTGCCACGAGCCGATCCTCTGACCGTCGTCGGCATCGATGATTGGGCCTTTCGACGCAATCGCTGCTACGGAACGATCGTCTGTGATCTCGAGCGGCGACGGATCGTGACGTTGTTGCCAGATCGCGAGGTCGCGACAGTTCGCGCCTGGCTCGCCGATCATCCTGGGATCAAGATCGTGTCCCGCGATCGCGGTGGCGGTTATGGCGAGGCGGCCGCCAAGGCGCTACCCGACGCAGTTCAGGTCGCCGATCGTTGGCACCTGATGGAGAACGCCAGCGCGGCCTTCCTCGACGCGGTGCGCAAGTCCATGCGCGCAATCCGCAGCGCGATCGGCACGCCGGCAATTACCCCAGAACTGCTCACCTCGGCAGAAAGGCTGCGATACAAGAGTTATATGCGGCGCGAGGATACAAATACGGTAATCGTGACGCTCGCGCGGGACGGCATGTCGATCAAGCAGATCGTCCACCGCCTGGGCCATAGTCGCAATCTCGTTCGCCAGATCTTGCGTGGCGGGCGAACCGACATGTTCCAAACGCGGCGGCGCTCGCTCGACGCGTATTATCTGTTCCTTGAGGACGAGTGGAGCGGTGGCTGCCGCAACGGCGCCGAACTCTGGCGTCGCTTGCAGGCGCGAGGGTTCCGGGGATCTCTGCGTTCGGTTGGCGAGTGGACAACACGTCGCCGTCGGTCCGAAGCGATCAGCAAACAACCGCTGCAAAGAATTCCCTCGGCCAGAACTATCGCCCGTCTCATGACGATTAAACGAGATTGCATGACCAAGGCTGATGCCGTGGTCATTGCCGCCATCGAGGCCGGTGTGCCGTCCCTTGTGGAGGCCCGCACGCTCGTCGACCAGTTCCACGACATGATCCGGAAGAAGGACGAGGCCAAACTCGACGCCTGGATCGCGAACGCACAGACAAGCCTCGTCTCATCTCTCGCAAGGGGAATCGTCAAGGATAGAGCCGCCGTGCGCGCTGCGATCACCCAGGCTTGGTCAAACGGCCAGGTCGAAGGACAAATTACGAAACTCAAACTCGTCAAACGACAAATGTATGGTCGCGCAAAAATTGACCTTCTCGAAGCACGATTGTTCGGGGCCGCATGATCCCCGACGCCGTCATCAAATATGCGTCAGACCCAAAGTTGCGCGCGGTTTTACCCACAACGGGATGGCGGGCTGCTGGCTTCATAACACTCCAAGCCCGCGAAGGTTCGCCGCTGATTACCATGGAACATGAAGGCGCCAGTGACTGTTTCCCCAATGATGATCCAAAGGAAAGCGGGATGAATGGCGACCGATACGACGTTATCATCATCGGGTCCGGACCGGGCGGGGGCTCGATCGGCTGGTCGCTCGCCCGCACGGGCAAGAAAATCCTCATGGTTGAAAGAGGGGATTATCTGCCGCGTGAGCGCCAGAATTGGGACACGGACGAGGTCTTCCGAAAGGCGCGCTACCAGGCCGACGAGACTTGGAGTTCTTCTTCCGGCAACACATTTAGGCCGGGATTGCATTATTTCGTCGGAGGCAATTCCAAAGTCTACGGCGGAGCGCTGTTTCGGCTTCGCGAGAGCGACTTCTTTGGCGTTCACCATTCCGATGGTATCTCATCGGAATGGCCAATCAAATACGACGTGCTCGAACCGTATTATCAGGCAGCGGAGGATCTTTTTGAGGTGCACGGCGCTCGCGGTGAGGACCCGACCGAGCCGCCTTGGACCAAACCTTACCCGAAGCCTGCGATCAGTCACGAGCCTCGCATCCAGAAGCTTTCAGACGACCTTATCCGGGCGGGATATCACCCCTTCCACCATGGAGGAGGATGGACGCGGCGGCACTCTGCCGCATTCGCGGCTTTTGCGCTGTGACCCCTTCGACGGATATCCCAGTCTCACCAACGGCAAGGCAGACGCCCAGATCATGTGCGTTGACCCGATCCTGGCCGCGCATTCGAACTTCACGCTTCTACGCAACACCTATGCCGAGCGGTTGGTGACCAGCCCGAGCGGTAGCACGGTTACGGGCGTCCAGGTATTGCTCGAAGGTAAACGGCATATACTCCGGTCTGACATTGTGGTGGTAGCTTGCGGAGCGCTTTCCTCGGCGCTGCTTTTTCTGCGCTCCGCGAGCGATACCCATCCGACTGGCCTAGCGAACGGCTCGGGCCTCGTCGGCCGCAACTACATGCGTCACAATAATGCGGTGGTGCTCGCCATCTCAAAGATCGCGAACCCCACTCAATTCCAGAAGACGCTTGGCCTGAACGATTTCTATTACGGCCACGATCGCAGCCCGTTGAACGATTGGGAGTTTCCTCTCGGCCACATCCAGATGGTAGGCAAGTCGGACGGAACTCAGATTGAGGTGGAGGGATTACCCGAATTCATGCAGTGGCTGCCGAGCCGGCCGTTCTCGTGGATCGCAGAACACTCGATTGATTTCTGGCTGACATCCGAGGACTTGCCAAAGGCGGAAAACCGGGTTTTTTACAAGGACAGCCGCGTCCACCTCGATTTGACGGAAACCAACATGGAGGGCCATCATCGGCTGCGCGAGAAGCTGCGCAGCATGCTCGATGGCCTCGACATTCATCCGCATCTTTTGAATCGCTCGTTATATTTCGGGCAGGACACGCCGACCAGCGGTACTGCGCATCAGGCCGGCACCCTGAGATTCGGCCATGACCCGACAACGAGCGTGCTCGATCTGGACTGCCGAGCACACGGAATCGGCAACCTTTACGTGACTGACGCCAGCTCTTTCCCGTCGATCGGCGCGGTGAACCCAACGTTGACGATCATCGCGAACGCGCTTCGCGTAGCCGACCGCATCGCAGCCAGCTACTGATGCGCTCCGCAAGCTTCCGATTATGGCTTGTTTTGTTCGTGCAGGCTATCACGGACTGGCTGTTGTTTATGCAGGTTAAGGGCCGTTCTGACGAGCGCAAGATGTGAGAATGTGAGAAGGCCTGCGGAAAATTGCCGACCTGTCGTTTGGCGCTGTATCGTACTCTTCGCTGAGAAGGTCGAGGTCATTGCGCAATGACAGCAAGCGGTCAACGAGTGCGTCAGCTTCGGCTGTCCGGCCCTGCCGCTGGTAGATATCGGCGAGCCAAAAGCTGCAGGCCAGGAATACCCCTTCTCCGGCGGGCAATCCGTCGGCGCGGCTTTCTGTGCGGTAACGAAGGGCGAAGCCGTCGGAAGCCAGCTCTCGTTCGATTGCTGCTGCGCGAGCGAGAAACCCTCTCGCGCTCCTCCGAGGTTCTGAAGCCCATGAATTACATGCTCAGGCGCTGGGACGACTTCGCCCGCGTCCTCGACGATGGCAGGATCTGCTTGACCAACAATTGTGCTGAGCGCGCATTGAGAGGTATCACCTTGGGAAGGCGCAACTGGACCTTCGCCGGCAGCCAGCGCGGCGCCGACCGTGCTGCCATCATGCTGACGATGATCACGACCTGTCGCCTCACCGACGTCGGTCCCAAGGCCTGGCTCGCCGACGTCCTCTCCCGTATCGCCGATCTTCCCGCATCGCGTCTGCACGAACTGCTGCCCTGGGAGTGGAAACGCCTGCGCCAAGCCGACGAGCCCACCTCTCAGCAAGCCGTCTGACCTTCACGCAATGCTATCATAAACCTGCCCGTGCCCGCGCGCATGCGTCAATCAGGCGGTCTTCGGCGTATGCGTACGGTGCTGCGATTGATGGAGGTGCTCAAGATCGACGACGTGGCCGCAGCCGTGCGCGACGCGGTCGCGCGCGGTGCGGTCGGCTTCGATGCTGTGAAGCATCTGGTACTGTGCCGCATCGAGCGGCGTTCGTCTCGCCTCGACATGACAATCGATCCGTATCTGCCCAAAGCGACGGTCGCGACAACATCGGTGCGGTCGTACACGATCGAGCCTGTGATAGGTCTCCAAAATCAGACCACCGCATGGAACGCAATTATCTCAAGGACTCCGAAGGCGACGCCATCAACGCCGTGCTCGCCGCCGGCGGGTATAACTTCCGCCGATTGTTCGCCTGGCCGAGGCTGCTTTTGCGCGCATGGTTAGTGTTGATCATGCGGCCACATGCCAACCGTCAATCAGTCTCGTTCGCGTGAAATCTCGTTCTTCACGGACGACTTAAAGTGCAAGCGCCCGAGCGACCCGGAAACCAAGGTACTTGAGCCGGTAGTCGGGAGTGAACCAATAGCGGCTCGCCGAGCGGAGGAAGGCAGGAGCGAGGAGATAGGACCCCCCGCGCACGACACGGTGATAACAGTTACCGCCCTTGATCCAGGCCGAGCCGTCCCGCGGCGCTCCGCTGTAGGTGTCGTGGTAACAATCCTCCGTCCACTCCCGGACATTGCCCACCATATCGTTGAGACCGAACCCGTTAGCCGCAAACGAGCCAACCGGCGCGGTTTGCTTGGCGTCCCATTGGCTGCCACAGGAGTGGCAATTGGCGTTGTTCATGCCTACGGTGTTACCCCAGGGATAGACCGTCTGTGTCCCGGCGCGCATCGCATACTCGTATTCGGACCCCGAAAGCAGCCGATACGACTTGCCGGTCTTTTTCGACAGCCAAGCGACGTAAGCCTGGGCATCGTCCCAGGAAACGTTGATCACCGGTCGGCGGCCACGGCCCCAGCCTTCATCGGATGGCTTGTAGCCGTTGCAGCCTCCGTCGGCCACGCAGGCATCCCATTCGTCGAAGGTTACCGCAAACCGGCCGACTGCAAATGGTCGAGCAATCGTGACCATATGTTGCGGGCCTTCCTCGGCGGAACGCTCCGGCTCGCTTGTCGGCGACCCCATCGTAAAACTCCCGGCCGGCACCACCACCATCTCCGGACACTTCGCGCATTCCTTAAAGATGTCCTTCGGTTTCAGCGTCTGCTCCTGCATCGGCGGTTGCGCCGCCGCCTGAGTCGACGCGGGCGTGACCTGGGCGATAATTGCGGCGCCAAGCACGCACAGCCCAACTAACGATGCCAGCACCGACACAGGACGCCGCGGCCGACCGACTTCGCGCGCTAGAGTCCCTGCCTGCGGTCGCGCTTCGTCTTCGTGGCGTTTGCCTTCGGCTTCCCGCGGTTCGCGTTCGAACGCGGCACCCTCGCGTGAGCAACTGAAAAAGCCGATGAATTCCGGAAGGTCAGCGAGGGAGGACATCGAATACATCCGTCAGCGAGGGCAGAAATCTGGTTACGAGCAGAGAATAGCAAGAGCGGCAGGCTCCGGACTGCCCACCATCAGCGTCATTCGCGGCGAGCATCGATCGATCACGCGCTGGATCTTGCCGTTAGAATCTTTTGAGTCCCGCTCGGTTGTTCAGCGAGCGGTTTTGTATCCCTGAAGCCGACCCGCGAAAGCACGATGTAGAACGCGGCGATGTTCATCAGCGCCCAGATGGCAAAGCCCAGGGTGTAGCCGCCCAGAAGTTGCTTGCTGGTGGCCAGGATGATTGTCATGGTGAAGCCACAGGCCGCGCCGGCCGCCTTGGCCAGTCCGCTCACCGCACCGACATGCACAAAGTACATCGGGATCAGCTTGATGACCGCTGCCGCGGCGGCACCGGACAGCAGCGCAAGCCCATACATGGCAAACAGCACGAGAGGCAGCGAAATCTGCATGGCCATGAGCAGGGCCAGAACGACCATGATACCGAACATCCAGCTCAGGATATTAAAGGTATCGTAACGGTCGGACAGCCAGCCGCCCAGGGGCCGGGCGATCGCGACGCAGATCACCAATGGCGGGGTGTAGACCATGGACGCCTGGATGGCATCCACATGCCACTGATCGAGCAGATAGATCGGCATCGCCGACGCGAAGAATGTGAGAGTGCCGAAGGACACCCAATAAAGGTAGGGCACCAGCCATACCACCACGCCCGAACGGTACACGACGAAGATTTCACGCAGCGACGTGTTCTTGAGCTTCCTGTTCGGCGGATCGGAGGTAAAAAACCAGTAGACCCCCGCCATCAACAATGTCGCAATGGCGAAGATTGGGAATATCAGGCGCCAGCCGTCCGGGCCAGTCAGGACACGGGTAATCAGGAAAGTGACGGTCACCATGCCGACGGTGATTCCGACATTGCCCATACCAAAGATGCCAAGGGCTGTACCCTGCTTCGATTTGGGGTACCAGGACGATACATGAGCGTTACCGACGACGAAGCTCGCGCCTCCCAGTCCGAGCAGCGTCCCCAGGAACAGAAAGGCGTAGTAGCCCTCGGCGAAGTACCCGAAAAACAGGGGAAGGGTGAGGCTCAGAAGCAGAAGCGTGAAAACGCCCCGGCCGCCGAACTTGTCCGTCAAAATGCCGACTGGGATGCTGACGGCGGCCGCGAAAAATGGCTCCATCGCAGCCAAGACGAGCACCTGGGTCGCGCTGAAATCGTACCACTTGATTAGAAAAGGAGCGAGCGCGGCAAACATTCCCCAGACCGCAAAACCGAGCGCAAACGCCAGGGACGATATCCATAAAACCCTGGAGTTGCCCGGTGGCTCGGCCTTCACATCGGCCGCGATAACTGGATTTTCCACGCCTGCTCCCAACTTAAAGAGATCGCACTTGCATCAAACACTAAGCTCAGCGCTCATGCACTATGACGAGCAAGCAACGCTCCGCGGCGAGCCATAGGCGGTTGTTAGTCTTCACGTTAACCAGTTTACAGAGTATCTCTTGGCAACCTTCGCGTCTATTAATTTCCGAAAGGCAACAATCGACCTTCACGCCCATTGCTTAGAACTGCGCGCTGATCCCGCTGCCTTGGCTCCCGAACGCCTTCTCGTATTCCGTTTGCACGGGATCGGGCGTTGTGGTTGCGCAATCCACGCCGGTCGCGTGCACGGCCGCCGCCGATCCTCATGCGGATCACATCGCGGAGACATCGCAGCGGTTCGGTATCCCCGAATCCCAGGTCTACGCCGGCAGGGCATCATGCTTGACCGCTCGACATTGGCCGACTGGGTCGACCGCGCCGCCCGGTTGCTGCGGTCGGTGCATGAGCGCCTGCTCGCTACTTTGAAGACCTCGGCCAAGCTGTTTGCCGACGAGACCACAGCGCCGGTGCTCGATCCCGGCCGCGGACGTACCAAGATCGGCCAGCTCTGGGCCTACGCATGCGATGATCGCTCTTGGGCGGGACCGGTCCGCCGAGCGTAGCTTACCTCCAGGCGTTCTTCGCATCGCCAATCCGCAACGCCGCGACAGGCTTCTTCTTTTGAACGCCTTCGCCATCGTGCTTTTGACGCTGCTCGGCGCGGCGGCGAGAGCCTCGGTATGGATCGCCATCTCAAGGTCAATACCGCCAAGCGCCGAGCTCATTCGCTGTTCCGCCAGGGATGCATGCCCTACGGGTTGATTCCAAACATGTCGGATGTCCGCCCGCGCCCGCTTGTCGCGCGGCTTAGCGAATACATCAATCAACACGCCGCGCTAAATCAAACGTTCTCATGCGTATGAATGAGGGGATACCTGAGGGCGGAGTGGAAGGCCGCTCTTGCCTACGAACGGGAGCAGAAGCGCCCGCGAACAGAAGGAGCCGAACGCCGACTGGAGGCCATCACGAAGGCGCAAGCGGCGCTGGGCAAGGCTGAGCGGGATCACGCGAAGCGGGCCGCGGTCATCCAAGCCGAAATTGATGCGATTGAGAAAAAAGGCAAGCTTCCGATGCCGATTGCGATAAGGTGAAGGATCGGTTGGAAGCAGCGTTGCGGCGCGCGCGGGATTGAAGGCAAGCCCAGAGGAACAGAACACAAAGTTCATTGGGGTATGTCGAGAGTCGTCGGAAAACAGGTTTGTTCGTTGTGCTGGCATACCTCTGACGTCATTGAGAATAGCTCCTAACAATTCCGGCCCCACGCAACAATGAGCGCAAGGCAGGCGTAGATCGTGTGGACCATTGACGCCGTTCGACCTCCACCAAATAAAACAGCCTCGATTGAATCTCCGACTTGCTTAGATACATCGATTCCATATTTTATGGATTGATGCTCAGATTGGGAGTCCATTGTATGATCAAAGACATTATTCTTCATCTGGAACGAGACTCTTCTCGGGATGCCGTTCGCGATTTCGCTGCTTCGATAGCCGGAGCTTTCGCCGCGCATCTGACGGGAGTTATATTTGCCTTTGCGGCAAACCTTCCCGCAGATGCTCTCGGCGATCTATTTGCCGAGAGCGAAGCAGAGGCGCGCGGTGCAATTGACCGCTTTGAGTTGGCTATGAAACGCGATGATCTTTCGGCTGAGTCACGGCTTATCCTCGGAATGCCTAAGACGTTTTCGGAGATGGCACGGTGCTTCGATCTAAGCATCGTCATGCAATCAGACGATGATAATGGCATTAATAACAGCATTCTAATCGAAGCGGCGCTGTTTGATTCTGGTCGGCCACTCATTGTCGTTCCTTGCACACAGAAGGATAGGTTGAAGCTCGATCGGGTTGTGTGCTGTTGGGATGGAAGTCGCACTGCAGCGCGCGCCATCAATGATGCGTTGCCGCTACTGAGGAAAGCCAATGCCGTCGAAATGTTTATTGTTGAAAATGAAAAGACCACGAATGAGCAGATACTTCGTGGGGCCGAAATCGGCCGACATCTCGGTCGGCACGATATCAAGGTCGAGGTGAAAACAGTGCTTGCTGCTGATACCGACGTGGCGAGTGCCATTCTGTCGCACGTTGCCGAGGGTTCGGCGAGCCTGCTTGTGATGGGCGGCTATGGACATTCCCGCCTCCGCGAATTCGTGTTTGGTGGAGCGACGCGCGGAATACTGTCGGCGATGACGGTTCCTGTTTTCATGTCGCACTAAATCGGCATCAGATTGGATTAATCGTCATGTCTGGCTTTGGGCATCCCACGGGTAAAAGACAGGAAAATCTGCGCGGATCCAGATTAACTGTCGCGCTATAAAGAAAGTCTGCATTCGTTGGAACCATCTGCACTTTGGCCTCTCGACTATCTTTTGAAAGGATCCCTTAACATTCTGACCCGCCAGCGTGAGCCCGGCGTCCCGGGACTGCCAGAGATTTTGTGCGCGAGGCAGGTTTCGCCGTCGAGGAAATGTCTGGAGTTTCGAAGCCGTCTGTTCTTTGCGACGCGAATCACCGACTGCATAAATGTTGATGCGGATCAAAATCAACTCCCGAATCGCAAGGCATAAGATGGATTGTAAAAAGAAAGGTCATTTATGGTCCGGGCTGAGGATTTGACGCCGCGTTTTCGTCACGTGCGATTGTTGCTCGGGCGCGAAAAGGCGCATCCCGAGGGCGAACAGCACGAAGGCTATGACCTTCTCGTGCCGCTCGACGAGGACAATCGCCTTGATGCTCACGAGTGGAAGACGCATCAGGCGGTTTGCCGCGTGAGACGTTTTGACAAACACGGAGACGTCAAGATTGGTCGGCTGCGTCGCAAGCCAGGCAGGCAATGGTACCTTTGACTACGAAGAAGGCGAAAGCGACGATGAGATCGGCTTTCGTCTCGGCGAGGAACGCTTTGTTATTGGTGAATACGTGTCGATCGGGCAGGGGAAGCAATACCACCCCTATCGCATCGTTCGTGTGGAGAAACCTTGATCGCGTGGCGCTGTTAGTGTCGCAATTCGGTCAGTCTGACTTAAATTACAACGCAAGCGGAATTTCTGTCCGAAAGCATTGCGCGTGGCCTTTGCGACGGGCGCACTTCGATGAACAGCAGGGAGAAGAGGAATTGTCGAATACCCCTCACACGCTTCGTGATGAATTTCCCGACCAGATGGACACTATCCACGCCCTCAAGGTCGCAAACCCCGAATTCGCGCGGATTTTGGAAGAATACGATGAGGTGAATGATCAGATTCACCGGGCGGAGACACGGATCGAATCGATCAGCGAAGAGACCGAGGTCACATTGCGCAAGAAGCGCCTGGCTCTCAAGGACAAGATCGCATCGGCTTTGAACAAGCGCGGGGCATAATAGGGTCGGCCGGCGACGACATCATGCATCGTCAGGCTGCCATTTCTGAATGTGGCGCTCGAATTGCGACTCCAGAAATGTCGACTGAGATCGGAAGGAGTCCCTCGTGCGCCGCCAGACTCGTTTCGAGACGCATCTTCTTCAGCGCATCGGCTGTTGGCGGGGTACTGAGCGCCGTCTTTGTTTTCGATGGGAAGACTGTGGATATGATGCCGGTGGGAACGACGAGTGGAACGCCGCAGGTGCTGCTCAGCCATCATCTTAAGCAATTAAAGTTGCCGACCGTGCTGCGAGAATACGACAAGCCGGCCTGCGAATGCGCGCGCGATGGCGTCGATCGTTCTCGCTATCTCGGACAGGAACTGATCGGCTGGGAACGTCGTGTCGTCGAGCGGCGCATCACGGAGGCCAGATTCCCGGCTGTGAAGAGCCTCGATACATTTGACTTCAGCGCTATCCCCTCACTCAACAAGATGCTGGTGCTCGAGCTGGCCCGCGGCCAGTTCATCCGGCGCCGTGAGAACGTTATCGCGCTCGGCAACTCCGGCACCGGCAAAACACAGTCGCGCTCACCCTTAGCCTTGCCGCCTACCAAGGTTGCTGACAACGCGCTTCACAGAGGTCGTTGCTTCGACGATCCCGAGGCCTTCACCCTGCGATCGCTCCGTTTCCGCGGTGCGGGATGGCATGTCGAATCACTCGACAGCAACCCGCTACAGGCACCTTGAATCATGGGCCGTCACATAAGCGCCAGCGAGACACCTTCGGGCATGACGACAGCGGAGGCTGCAGCGACGCGGCGCCAGTCGGGTCCGAATGAGGTTCCAGATGCCCGAGAAAGCTTCGCGCGCCGCCTTGTGGACAAGCTGTGGGCGCCGGTGCCCTGGATGCTCGAAGCCGCCATGGTGCTCGAACTGTGGCAAGGCAAACTGCTGGAGACAGGTGTCATCGCGGCGCTGGTATTGTTCAACGCCGTCATGGCGATGTTCCAGGAAGGGCGCGCGCAATCGGCACTTGCTGCGTTGAAGACACGCCTCGCCCTCAACGCTCATGTACACCGGGATGGCGTGTGGCAAACGATTGCGGCGAGGGACGTGGTGCCAGGCGACGCGGTAAAGCTGTCGCTCGGCGCGGTGGTTCCGGCTGATGCATGCATCGTCTTGGGCAATGTGCTGCTCGACCAATCGATACTGACCGGTGAATCGGCGCCGGTCGAGGCGAGTGAAGGGGACACCGCTTTTTCCGGCGCGATGGTGCGTCGTGGGGAAGCGACGGCGGTTGTCACCGCGACCGGGCCGCACACGAAGTTTGGCCGTACAGCCGAGCTGGTCAAGACGGCTCACGTCGTCGGAACGCAGCAAAAATCGGTCCTGCGCGTCGTACGCAATCTTGCCTTTTTCAACGGGCTCGTCGTTATCGCGTTTGCCGGATATGCTTGGCGATCGGGCGCCCCCTGGGTAGTGATCGAGCCGATCGTGCTGGTCTGCGTCCTTGCCTCGATCCCCGTCTCGTTGCCGGCAACCTTCACCATGGCGGCGGCGCTTGCTGCCCACGCGCTTACCGGACGTGGTGTGTTGCCGACGCGGCTTTCGGCGCTCGATGAGGCTGGCACCATGGATGTGCTTTGTTCCGACAAGACCGGTACACTCACGCGCAATGAACTGCGCGTCGCCCTGGCGCGCCCGGCTCCGGGTTATGATGAGGCCCGGTTGCTGGGGCTCGCGGCGCTCGCAAGCTCCGACGGTGGCGCCGACCCTGTCGATGCGGCGATCCGGGCTACGACACCTCGTGTGGGAGGCTTGCCGACCCTTATTGCATTTCAGCCGTTCGACCCTGCGACGAAGCGGGCCGAGGCGCGCGTGGTCGGCGCCGACGGCCGCGAATGGCGTATTGTGAAAGGCGCATTCGCTGCGATCGCCGATGCGGCTCAGGCCGATACAGAAAGCCGCCGTGAAGCGGAAAAGATGGAAGCTCAAGGTTATCGGGTGCTTGCGGTCGCAATCGATAACTCGGACGGATTGACCATCGCCGGACTGATCGCGATGAGCGACCCGCCGCGTGACGATGCGGCGGCGCTGGTCGCTCGCCTGCACGAGCATGCGGTGCGCGTTGTAATGGTCACGGGCGATGCGCCGGTTACCGCACAAGCGGTCGCGCGTGAGATAGGGATCGCCGGCCCTGTCTGCGTCGCCGGGGTTGCTGCACAAAATCTATCAGACTATGCAGTCTTTGCCGGAGTATTGCCCGAGGACAAGTTCAGCCTTGTGCGGGCGCTGCAGGCCGAGGGTCACGTGGTCGGCATGTGCGGAGATGGCGTCAACGACGCGCCTGCACTCCGTCAGGCGCATATGGGCATCGCCGTGTCGCAGGCGACCGATGTCGCGAAAGCGGCTGCCGGGCTCGTGCTCACTGAGCCCGGTCTTGGCAGCGTCTTGGCGGCGATCGAAGAAGGCCGCAAGGCGTTTCGGCGCGTGCATACATATGCCCTCAATTCGATCGTTAAGAAGATTGTCACTGTTCTCTTTATCACCATTGGCTTTGTCATGACTGGCCATCCGATCCTGACGCCATTGCTGATGATCGTGCTGCTGGTCGCGGGCGATTTTCTGTCAATGTCGATCGCAACCGACCGCGCGGTGCCATCGCTTACCCCGAACGTCTGGCGCGTCGATGCACTGACGGCGAAGGGCGTGGTCCTGGGGCTTGCGCAACTGGCTTTTGCAACCGCGGTTCTCGCGATCGGGGCTTTTGGTCTTCATTTCGGGCCTGACACTCTGATGACGCTCGCCTTTCTCACGCTGGTTTTCGGCGGACAGGCGACGATTTATGCGATCCGTACTCAGGGCAAACTTTGGGAGACAGCGCCGAGCGGTTGGCTCGTCGCCGCTTCCGTCGCGGACATAACTATCGGGGTTATTGTGGCTACGACGGGATATATCGCGACGCCGCTGCCGGTCCTCGCGATTGCCGTGCTGCTCGTAGCGTCGGCGTGGCTCGCCTACATCCTGAATGGATTGAGCCGCCTTACGTATGCGCCTGCGAGTCTGCGGCGATAGTATCTTACCGCCCGACGTTAGACCCGATGGGCGCTGCTGAAACGTCTAGCATGATCTCCTTGAGGGAGCTACCAAGTGCATGGTTGTCTTCGCCGTCGACAGTAGCCGCCGCATGATGGAGCGTCGCGGAGCGAGCCTTCAATGTAAGACCGTATGTCCTATCTGGATCCGGACGCGAAGATCGCACGAAAGCTAATCGTTACCGACAACTGGTGATTGACTT
>NZ_JBAMDA010000002.1 GCF_036964665.1 Nitrobacter sp. NHB1 | reverse complement strand
GCTGAGCGTTGATCGGCTGAAGATCCAAGGACCATCCGGCAGAGGATGACCCGCCTCGATCTCGCCCGCTGCGGCGGCGAGCCTAAGCGTCTTCGGTGCAATGCCGAGCAAACCCGCCGCCTTGTTCAGATTAAGCCATGGCTCGTTCCCATCCGGCGCCGGCCGAAAGACCGGGATCTTATGATGCGACCTGAGCGCGGTGACCCGCTCCCGTATCCAGCGATTGCCGTGGCCGGTCACCAGGCCGTTCCGGTTGAGAATGCCGGCGATCAGATCATCATTGGCGATGAGAACCAGTTGGCGGACGGCGGCCAGCATGTCGGCGGAGATGCTATTGCGCTGTCCGCGGCGGCGCCTCGGCAGGCGCAGTTCGGTATGAACGCCGCCCATCCAATGGGTCAGGAGAACGATCTCTGACGCTTCGTCATCGATATCGGCGACCACCTCGTGGATGACGGTGCGCACGATTCGCTTCTTGAGCCTCGCGTCGGTCGACGGCGCCGACCAGACCGCCTTGAGATCAGCGGCCAGCGCGGCGAGGTGGACTGGCGCCCGTGATGGTGCCGATGTCGCGGCATCATGCGCGGCAATCCTGATCTCGATCTCGCCGACACGTGTGAGCGCGCCGTTCCATCGCAACTCCAGTTCCGCCGCGATCAGGCGGTTCTGCGGATCGACGGCATCGTACTGCCGGAATGCCCGATCGGCGCTGTAGCGCGCCGCCTCGAGGTCGCGCACCAGCGCCTCACGAACCTGATCGCGGCGGTTGGCCGCTTGTGCTTCGGCCTCGACGGCCGTAGCTATCGCTCCCGGTTCGACAACCCGCAGAAGAGCTTCCTCGATGGCGTCGTCGACACGCAATCCTCCGAATGCGATGCAGCGTGGCTCGCCATTGTCGAGCGAACCCCGCCAACAGGAATAGCGCGGAATGTTATGCTTGGCGCCGGTGTAGCGAATCGTCAGCTTGCGTCCACAACGCCGGCAGCGGACAAGGCCGGCGAGCAAAGCGTCGCCGTGCTTCGGCGCTCCGTGATGTCGGCCTGTGGGCATGTTGTCGCGCACCATCTTGCGGATCGCCTCCGACCGCTCCCAGCTGACGTAACCCACATGGACGCCTGGGATCAGCGCCAGCCATTCGGCTCGCGCCTTACGACGGCGGCTGGGTCGGATCACGCCTGCTGCGTCATATCCTGTCGCGACACGACTCTTACCATAGGCGTAGGCGCCGCCGTAGATCGGGTTCTCGATCATCCGGTGGATGGTCGCATAATTGGGCCTGCGCCAGACCACGTCACCGTTGTTGCGCTTGGCGGGCAAGTCCAGCCCATGCTCGATGAACCAGAGCAGGGCTTGCCGGACACTGCCGAGCTCGGCGACCTTGTCGAAGACCAGAATGACGGCTTCCTGGACACGGCGATCGGGATCCTTCTCGAGCCTGTCGCCGACCTTCACAAAGCCGACCGGGGCCGCGACGATGAGTTCGCCGCGCCGGGCCTTCTCATAGCGGGCCGACAGGGAACGCTGGCGCAGAAGATCGAGCTCATACTCGTTGAGGCTGCCCTTCAATCCCAGCAACAGCCGGTCGTTGCCCTGACGCGGCGCATAGACCATCTCCTGATCGATCAGCACGGTATCGACGACGCGGCACATCTCGATCAGCTGCTGCCAGTCGCGGCTGTTGCGGGCGAAACGCGAGACTTCCCGCGCCGCGACCGCACCGACCTTGCCCAGGCAGACCTCGGCCACCATTCGATCAAAGCCGGCGCGCGCGACGCCGCCCGCCGCCGAGCGCCCGAGATCGTCATCGACCGTTTCGATGCGAGACCAGCCCAGCGCCGTCAGACGATCGCGCATCGCATATTGCAAGGCGCTGCTCTCGCGATTGTGGAGAACCTGATGGGCGGAGGACTGCCGGACATACAGGATCGCCTTGCGCTCCAGATGGTGCGGCCTGATCTTCTCAGACATCATGACGCATCTCCTCCCGTTCCCGAACGAGGTCGCCGTCGGCGTGGCCGAAGATCAGGCGGACCAGCAGCTTCGTCAGCGTATGGCGCGTCTCGGCGGGCAACGCCTGCCATTGCGGCGTCTGCGCCGCGGCGTAGGGCGGGTCGCAGAACAGATCGAACTGACGTGCATTGCTGTGAGGATGGCGATGAGCGGTAGGCGGGCGTGGCATGGACATCTCCCCGATTCGTGTCGTGAGAGCCCAATGCTGCGCTTGAATCCCGCAATTGCGATGGTGCGCCCGAAACGGACGTCACATCCTGCAGCAGCGTTGCCAAGGCGGTCAGCACCGCAATGTCAACATAGGGTGCGGCGCCGACACACCAGGCCGCCCGATCGAACATCCACGCCGGAATCTCCAGCCATCGCGCGGATGCCCGACCAATGAGGCTGCACCGGAAAACTTCTCCGCCAGCCTTCTCGATGACCTCATGAATATGGACCAGGCATCCGGCCCATGGATGCCACGGATAAAGAAGCTCGCGCTCCTCGGTCCCGTGGGCGTTCTGTCGTCGTGTTGTACAA